>JAQTLZ010000003.1 GCA_028714635.1 Candidatus Paceibacterota bacterium | reverse complement strand
TACAAAGAAGCCCTCCACCCGAGGGCTGATTTTTGTCACGCAAAAATCATGTCGAAAGATTTTTAGCTAGTGCGTAAAAATTTTCGACATAAATTTAATAGTTCTTTTGTGTTTAGTTCTTTCACATGGTCATTGTGCAGTTTGAGATTTTTTGGGATTTGCGGCCTACGGGTCCAGAAAGGGGAAAAGATCATGGCGTGGAAACTTGTAACGTTCTCGACCGATCGAAAGGATAAGTCCGGTTTCACTTCTACCGGTATTCTCGTCACTGTCACTGTGCAGAAAGGCAAGAGGGAGCTAGTCAAGGGAGCTGGCGCAGATCCTGATCCATTCCGTGCGGGCTGGCTAGCGGTTGAGAATGCTACCGGCGTCACTCCAAATGGACATGTCCCGACAGCAGGTCTTGAAGAGTATCTTGCGGTCTGCGTGAAGGAAGTGAATGGTATCGAGCGCACGAGGCAGAAAAGGAGGGAGAGGAAGTGATGAACAACCAGGACGATTTTGTGATTTCGGGAAACTTGAACCCTGACCAAGAGCATGCCCTACGAAATTGGATTCATATTGCGCAAGTGCATGAATCAGTCCAGTGGGAAAGGTTTTTCGTCACGATAAACAAGGGAATTTCTTCTGCGCTTGGAGATCCTTGGATGGCGACGGTTACTGCGCTCTCGGAGGCTGATGAAATCCAGAAAATAGGGGTTTCCTCGGACGGCCACGATCCTTATCATGCAATCGCAAGAGCGATTGAGGATATGTTTCCTTTTTGTAAGTTGGGCATAGAGTGATACCAGCGCGTCAGCGCTGGTTTTTTATTTGTCCGTATTCTTTTTTCTTTCTTTGTGTGTTCTCTTGCTGTTTTGAATTTGCATTTTATATAAGAAGAATATAATGAGGGTAGGGTTATTTGAGGTATTTTCTAGATTAAATTTATATTCAGGGAGCCATTTCTTTGTGTACGCTTTGGCGCACACTCGGCGGCACCCACCTAGTTCACACTAGGGGAATACCCGAATAATCCTATAAAGAACACCGCTTTTACGGCGTTTTTTGTTGCCTTTTTTCTGCTATCCCGTTAGAGATATGTTGTTGTGAATTGAAATACGGATTTAAAAAGAAGAAGTACATTATTTTCCAAAGCGAAATGTGTGTTATTACGGAAACGCTTCCGAGACGTTTCCTATCTCTAACGGGATGGTACAATGAGGGTATGAAAAGAAATTCACTGCTTTATACTTCCCTCGGCCTTTTTTTGCTCACTGCGATTCTCCATATTTTGGCGACCGCCTTCTCTATTTATTGGACTCTTCTTTGGTTTGACTCGGTTGTCCACGGATTCGGAGGAATGGCTCTCGGTTTTTTCGCTATTTGGATCGGCACTCCTTCGAGAGAAACGTATACTTCACCATTTTCTTTCCAAATATTTCTTCTTGTTCTTGGCGGGACTCTTTGCGCCGGACTTCTTTGGGAATTTTTTGAATACAGCACAGGCATCACATCTCTCTTGTCCCGAAATTACGTACCCGATACGCTCGGAGATTTAGCTATGGATGTTGTGGGAGGCCTGGCAGCTCTTGTATATACAAGCATTACTCGCAAAGCACTTTTCTCATGACGAGCGGGAATCATTCGAAACTTACATTTTGGGGAGGAACGGGGCTTGTGACTGGCGCGAATTTTCTCCTTGAAATTCAGAATGACAATGCGAAACCTCTCCGTATTCTTGTTGATTGCGGATTCGTGCAGGGAGGAAGTGATTCGCACGAATTGAATGCAAAGAATTTTTCTTACGACCCCCGCTCCATCGATATTCTTTTTATCACTCATGCTCACCTCGATCATGTCGGGAAAATTCCGAAGTTGGTGAAAGATGGTTTCAAAGGAATTATTTATTCTACCTCTATGACTCGCGAGCTTGCGCAAGTGATTCTCGAGGATGCTGCTAAGCTCCTTGTTCGCGAAGCGGGGAATAATCCGAAAAATGTTATTTACAATGAAGAGGATATTCTCTCGGCAATGAGACTCTGGAAAGATATTCCATATCATACGAAAACAGAAATAGGCTCCGGCGTGAGCGTGTATTTGAAAGATGCGGGGCATATTCTTGGTTCAACTATGTACGAATTCTCTCGAAATGGACGAAACATTGTTTTTACGGGAGATTTGGGTAACTCACCAGATCTTTTGCTTCCGGATACTGAAAAAATTACCGATGCGAATTATCTTGTTATGGAAAGTGTGTACGGCGACCGCAATCATGAATCAAAGGAAGATAGACGAGCAAAATTTATCAGGATTGTAAAAGAAAACATCGCTCGAAAAGGCGTGTTGGTGATTCCAGCCTTTTCTCTTGAAAGAACACAGATTGTGCTCTATGAACTTGATGAAATGATCGAGCGGAAAGATATCCCTGCTGTGCCGGTATATCTTGATTCTCCGATGGCAATTCGGGTTACGGAGATCTACCGAAGAGCAATGCCGGAAGGTTTTAATGAGGGAGTGAAAAAAGATTTCGCATCTGGCGATGATATTTTTAAGTTCCCGGATTTGAGATTTACCTTGACCACTGATGAATCAAAAGCGATTTTACATGCGCCGAATCCAAAAATTATTATCGCCGGTTCGGGAATGAGCAATGGCGGACGAGTGATTCATCATGAGAAAAACTATCTTCCGGACCCGAACAATACTCTCCTTATGATGGGATATGAAGCTGTGGGGACGCTCGGAAGGGAACTTATGGACGGAGCAAAGAGTGTAAATATCATGGGAGAAAATGTTGAGGTGAGAGCGCGAGTGGAAAATATTCAGGGTTATTCTGGGCACAAAGATTCTGATCATCTCATTGCGTTTGTCGAAGACACCAGAGAGACAGTTGAGAGAGTCTTCTGTGTCATGGGCGAGCCGAAATCATCGCTTTTCCTTGTACAAAGATTGCGAGACTATGTCGGAGTGAATGCAATGATGCCCAAACTTGGGGACAGTTTTGATCTTAATTTTTAGAAGGAAAAAGCCCCGCCGAGAATACGGCGGGGCTTTTTTGAATTTTATTTAAATTGCTTTTGCCACGAGCTTCTTCATTGTCTCTGGATGAAACTCGATAAGGTCTGCCATGATCTTTCGGTCAACCATAATGTTTTTCTTTTTCAAAGCGCCGATGAATTTACTATATGAAGAACCATTTGCTTTGAGGTACGCGCCGATCTTTACGTTCCAGAGCATTCGATAATCATTCTTCTTGTCCTTTCGGTGCGCGAATGCGTATTTACCTGCATGATAAAGCGCTTCGTAAGCAGCTCGCTCATTTTTTGAACGTCGAAAACGATATCCTTTTACTTGTTTGAGGACATTTCGTCGTGTCTTTAGCGCATTTACTCCTTTCTTTACTCGTGTCATTGGATTATCCGATTATAAATCTTGCTCGATCTTTGTTGCTAATAGGAAATGGGAAATCAGCTCCTCGGCGTTTTGCCATTTGAGCTCGTCGTGATTCTTTCGCATTAAAGTGGTTTTGGCCCGCTTTTCGAGCAGTAATTTTGCCGTTTTTGCTCACTTTTAGGCGCTTCATGTATGACTTGTTTGTCTTCATATATGCAGATGTTTACAAGGCGTTATCTTATATGAAAACGCATATTTTGTCCAATTATTCAGGGGGACGAGGAACATCTCACAAAGACAGTCCGCAGGCGAGGTTGCATGGTCCGATGTGGTGTAATTTTTGCTTCGGACAAAAACTATACCACAGCGGAACCCGCCGAGGATGAGGAAAAAAGCCCGCTGGGGCTTTTTTCTGCTGTCTTTGTGAGATGTTCGGAGTCTTTTTATGCCTTTGGGGCAGGAGTTTCAGGTTTCGGCACAATTGGGGCTGCCACAGGAGCTTTTTTAGCCATAAGGCTCTGCACTCCGCCTGTTCCTTTTTCAACAATAATAGTGATACCCTTTGGACTTTTCGTCGGGCCATCGGCAATGCGGAATTCTTCGGTGATGAGCATAAGGACGCGGTTCAAGCGTTCTTTCAGGAAATTAAAATCCATGTATTTTGCCCGGCCGGAAAGGAAGAGGTCGATTTTGATTCGGTGTCCCTCTTTGAGCCACTTACTAGCATTTTTTGCTTTGAGATTGAGGTCGTGATCGCCGGTGCCGATCTTCACTTGAAGTGTTTTCATCTCGATGATGTGCATCTTTGACTTTGCCACTTTCGCTTTTTTATTTTCGTCGTATTGATATTTTCCGAAGTCGGTAATTTTAGCGACGGGGGGAACTGCGGTGGGGGAAATTTCGATAAGGTCGAGTCCGAGCGCCGCCGCTTTGTCCATCGCGTCTTTGAAGGAAATCACGCCAAAATTCTCGCCCTCGGGACCGATGACGCGTAATTCTGCTGCTCGTATTTGATGATTGATTCTAGCTTTCAATTGTGATGTGTTTAATAAGGTTTCTAATGAATTTAGAGAAATCGATGAAGAGGGTAACTTAGGTACTGAAGCATCTTATCAAAGAATGGCCGATTTTTCCATTCTGAATAAATTACTTCACGGGATGTCTTCAAATCTGTTTCAAAATGTCCGGCGAGCTCGTCCACGAATTTTTTATCCGTACTTTCGATATTTGCCTCATAATTCCAGAGAAGGCTCAACGTGTCGAGGTTCAAGCTTCCAACTGTTGCCCATTTTCCGTCTATGACCACTGTCTTTGCGTGGAGAATCGCATTTTGAAAAAGAAATACTCGGATGCCTGCTTTGAGTGCTGGTTCAATATATGAATATGCCGCGATATTGAAAAACATCACATCAGATTTTTCTGGAATGATAAGTTTTACCTCGACTCCTCGTTTTGCGGCGAGCCGGAGCGCTCGGAAAAGCCGGCCATCAGGGATGAAGTAGGGAGTTGTGAGAAGGATGGAATGTCTAGCGCTTCGAATATTATCCACGAGTACGTGATAGATGTGTCTTTGAAAAAAATGAGGGACGTTGGTGAGAAGATTAAATTTCTTGATTCTTCGAAACCATTTACGGAGAAGAAAAATATTTCGGCGTTTCGACTTGTTCCAGATATCATCGAAATTCGTTTTGATTGCGTCTACGATATCTCCGGTGATGGAAAGATGCGTGTCTCTCCATTTTCGAATGTCTTTGCGTATTCCGACCCCGCCAATGAAAGCCACTTTATTATCGATGACCATAGTTTTTCTGTGGTTTCTGAAATACCAAGCAGTGAAATTTGATACCCGCCAAGGACTTACGATATTGAAAAATCGCACTTTTGCTCCCGCATCGCGCAATTTTCCCGGCCATTCTGAACTAAAGAAATCAAAGCTTCCCACGTGGTCGCAAAGAAGCCGGATCGCCACACCTCCTCTGGCTTTAGCAATAAGTTCTTTGAAAAACTCAATACCGATTTCGTCATTACTCCAGATGTACTGTTCGATTTCGATGCTTTTTGTCGCGCCTTTTATCGCTTCAAGCATCGCGTTTTGAGCCGTCTCACCGGAAAGGAAAAACTTCCAAGATGTTCCATTTCCAAAGACTTTTTCTATTATGCCAGTTTTTGACATCCAACCAGTATACTCCCACCCGGACTTTTAAAAAAGTTAGCGCGGGGGCGTCAGAAAAAGAGGACAAAAGTGGAAAACCTTTCCTGCGATTCTGCTATTATAGAGTGTATGGAATTTCTCAATGCATTAGCACAAGATCAATCTGCTTTGATTTTCTTGGCTTATCTTGCGTCTGCGATTTTACTTTTTCTTCTGACCTTTTTTGTTTTGGTGAAGGAATCTTCAAAATCAGCGAATGTCTCTTTTTTCATTTCTGCCCTCTGCCTCGTACTGTTTCTCTTAAGCCGGGCTTTCGCTCTCGCTTCTTTTGGATCTTCCGTAATAGATTGGGCGTTTATTTCGAAATTACTGATTTTCGCGTCATTTCCTTTTGCAATACGCACCCTTCTTTCTTCTTTCAACAAGACTCGCCTAGAGGATGTCGTTTCTTATCTTACGCATGTTTTATGTTTCGGAACAATCCTCTGCCTTCTTTTCTTGCCGAAAGAACTTGCGGAGAAAATGTATTATGCTTTATTTTTTAATCCTTTTCCTTCGAATATCGATATTATCTCCACGCTTCTCTTCTTTTTCGTCCTTTTCTTTCTTTTTTGCCCCGCCGCTTACGCGCTTATAAAAAGATCTTATATTGATGCACTGCTCAAGAAACAATTTTGGTGTCTCTGGTTTTTCTTTTTGTTTTTCTATTTCGTAACTCTCTTCCTTGTTCTTCCATCTTCTCAATTTTCAACTTCTTTGCTGCCGCCGGCACTTTTTGGACTTACCGCCCCTCTTCTTTTTTTGGCGCTCCTGCGCTATGAACTTTTTGGCGTCAAACTCATGTCACGGCACTCGCTTCTTCCCGCTTTCACTGTTTCTTTGGTCATAAGTATTCTCGTTCTCGTGAATTTTTACGCGGTCACTATCCAGAATTTTTTCGGAATTTTTCCAAGCTCCGTCATTCCCGTTGCATCGATTGTACTCGCCATTATTGTCGGCTGGACTCTTTGGTGGAGGGAAAGGAGATTGGATCGATCGAAATTTGAGTTCGTGAACGTTGTCACTCACCAATTTAGAAATCCATTAACCTACATTAAGTGGTCGCTTCAGGAACTTCGGAAAGAGCAGACACAGACAGAACGCACGGCTTCTCTTAATCAGATAGAAGAGGGGAATGAACGCTTGGTAGAGCTCGTGAATATTTTGGTCGGGATTTCCAAAGCCGAAGACTCCTTTTCGTATGTTCTTTCCGCTGTATCACCTAGAGAAATAATCGAGGAAGCGCTTTCGCAGTACGCGCTCAAGATGCGACAAAAACAGATCACTCTTTCTATTTCTATCGGAGAGGATTTGCCTCTCCTCACCGCTGATCTCAATCGGTTGAAATTAGTCATCCATATTCTCCTTGAAAATGCTATGGCTTATACTCCGGAGCATGGTTCGATATCTGTGTCGGTGCAAAGAAAGGAGCACTCCGTCCTTTTTGCATTTCGAGACACTGGTATCGGAATTTCCAAAGAAGATATGGGAAATATGTTTAAAAATTTCTACAGAACTCCGGAAGCGCAAGCGGCAGACACGACTGGAATGGGGCTGGGGCTCTATATCGCGAAAAGTATTATTGAAAGACATGGCGGAAAAATTTGGGCGGAATCTGCCGGGAAGGGGAAGGGCTCGACTTTTTATGTGGAGTTGAAGTTTTCGGGGGTGTAGATGGGGGATCGTTCCTTACAGGAACAGTACCCCCGATGGAGATTTTTTACGTTCGATTACGAACTTAAAAATCTGCTCATCGGGGCTTCGATTCCCGCACAAAAGCGCCCCCGCGCTTTCTCGTCCCACAAATTAAAAACCACCCGAAGGTGGTTTTTAATTTGTGGAGATGCCGGGAATCGAACCCGGGTCCAGAAGGTTTCCTTGAATGGATCTACAAAGGCTAGTTTATTTTTTCCGCTTTCGCGGATTTCGAACTCGTCCGTCTAGAATAAACAAAACCGAACGCGTTCTAGTCTCATTGGCTTTTGGCCTTCAAGTACGGCTCGAGACTGTCCATACTTTATCCCGAAAAATGACACTTCACATTCCTCTATCGGGAAGTCGAAGAGGGAAGCGTCGCTTAGGCTATCGCGTAAGCGAAATCGTTTGCTCCAAAATATGGAGAAGCGATCTTTTGTGCAACTTTTGCAGTTGACTTTTGAAGCGGATTTAAGAGTCACTTCAGCTCTCCTTTGCGCATACAAAGGGGAATCTCCTGTCTATGCCGATCATCCCCCCAAAATATTAAGCGAGCTTAATATTTTGGGGGAACGACGATTTTTTTATTCTCCTTTCAAAGTTCTCTGAACCTCGCGATCGGTATCGCGTTTTTTGATAGACTCGCGTTTATCAAATTTCTTTTTTCCGCGCACTACCGCGATTTCTACCTTTATCGTACGCTTTTTATTATACATCGAAAGTGGCACTATTGTCAACCCTTTTTGTTCGGCCGTTTTTGTGAGTTCTAGAATCTCCTTTTTTGTGAGAAGTAGCTTGCGATTCCGGCGCTCTTCGTATTCAGCCGGAGTGTTTTTCGGCTGTAATGGCGTAACTCCTGCTCCTATAAGAAACGCTTCACCCCCACGGAGTGTTACATGCGAGCCATCAAGCGTTGCCCGTCCAGCGCGGATAGATTTCACCTCAAAACCTAAAAGCTCGATTCCTGCTTCGAATCGTTCAAGAATTTCATAATTGAAATGGGCCTTTTTGTTGGTGACGAATGTCGACATGAACTCAATAGTAGCAACCGAGAAGTGTTTTGACAAAATTTATTAGGAGGCATACTCTAGGGTCTGGCTAGTCTTTTGGGGAGGTTTACATGTTCGAAAAATGCGGTTTTTGGTTTGTTATGGCCAGTACCTACTTTTTTCTTGCCCTTGTAATCTGTTTCTTTTTTGTCTGGCCAGCGGAGAGAAAAAAGAAGAAACAGAAGCGGGAGGACGCGAGGAAAAGGGAAAATGCTCGCCGGCGTCTCCGGGAACATCGCATGTCTTGTGATCAGTGCCCGGACTGCGGAGGGGGAACGGTTTTGCTTGAGTACGATGGAGGAGCGTACTGTCGTTCGCTGGAAGACGAGATGTTTCATCTTGGATGCAAGGAATGCGAGAAAGATTTTCTCCTCATCGTCATCAGGACTTCTTCCGTCTCGATTGACGCTTCCGAAGATGGAGATATATTCGCAGTGTAAGCTTTTCGTTGGTACGGAAAGCTTATTTTTTTGAAAAAATTTCAAAAATAGATTATACTGGGCTTTCATGGATCCATACGATAAAAAGCCTAATAATAAGGGGAATCGAAAGAATACGAGACGTGCTCCTGAGGGGAGTAAATTCTGGCGCAATATTATCACTATTCTTTTGGTGTTTCTTCTTCTTGCCAGCCTCTATTCTGTGATAGTCGAGAATCAGAGCAATATTCCTACGATCGCCATTTCAGAACTTGCTCAAGATATCAATCTCGGAAAAGTTTCTTCAGTCACCGTGGAGGGCGACACTTTGAATATAGAATATAAAAAGATCGGAGATGCGCCAGCCGAAAAAAAGCTAGCGCAGAAAGAAAATGATACGGCTTTGACTGATACGCTTGCTCATTACGGAGTTGATCTCAACAAAGCGAAAGATGTGAAGATCGAGGTGAAAGATGCAAGTGGATTTCTCGTATGGGTTGGAATACTCTTGCCCTTCTTCGGTCCGATCATTCTTATCGTCGTATTTTTGTGGTTTATGACCCGGCAAGTGAAGGGTTCCGGGATGCAAGCATTTACTTTTGGGCAGTCGAAGGCTCGGCTCATTTCTCCCCACGATAAGAAACAGCGAGTTACCTTTAAAGATGTTGCGGGAGTGAAAGAAGCGAAGCAGGAACTTTTCGAGATCGTAGATTTTCTCAAAAATCCGAAGAAATTTCTTGATATCGGTGCGAGAATTCCGAAAGGAATTCTTCTTATGGGTGCACCCGGAACGGGGAAAACTTTGCTTGCTCGAGCAGTCGCCGGAGAAGCTGGAGTTTCATTCTTTTCTATTTCAGGTTCTGAATTCGTCGAGATGTTCGTGGGTGTCGGAGCATCCCGTGTTCGTGATCTGTTCAAAATGGCGAAAAGCGCCGCACCAGCAATAATTTTTATAGACGAGATTGATGCTGTGGGCCGTTCCCGAGGAGGCGGAGTTGGTGGAGGAAATGATGAACGAGAACAAACCTTGAACCAGATTCTTGTGGAGATGGATGGATTCGAACCGAATGAAAAAGTGATTGTGATGGCAGCTACAAACAGACCTGATGTTTTGGATCCCGCACTTTTGCGACCCGGACGATTTGATAGGCGAGTGGTGCTTGATCTGCCTGACCGAGCTGATCGTCTTGAGATTCTTCACATTCATTCCAAAGAGAAACCGTTTGCGGAGGATGTGAAGCTTGAAGTGATTGCCGAGCGAACTCCCGGATTTTCTGGCGCTGATTTGTATTCTCTTATGAACGAAGGAGCGATTCTTGCAGCTCGGGAAAATAGGACGAAAGTCGCTCAATATGATCTCATCCGCTCGATTGAAAAAGTGATGCTCGGTCCCGAAAGAAAATCTCATATTCTTTCAACTCGTGAAAAAGAAATTACTGCGTATCACGAAGCTGGTCATGCGATCATTGCTTCAGTTTTGGAATATGCCGATCCGGTACACAAAGTTTCTATCATTTCACGTGGGAGGGCTGCAGGGTACACCCTCAAACTTCCGCTTGAAGAAAGGAGACTCCAGTCGAAGAAAGAATTTTTGGATGATATTGCAGTGTCTCTCGGAGGATATGTGGTGGAAAAAACTATTTTTGGCGATCTTACAACTGGTTCCTCAAATGATTTGCAAGTCTCAACCTCTCTTGCGAGGGATATGACTACAAAATATGGAATGTCTGAAGTGATTGGTCCTGTTGCCCTCGAGTCATCTCCCGGACTTTCTCCTACAGGCAAATCATTTATCGACCGAGATTATTCTGAAAAGACAGGAAGCGAAATTGATAAAGAAGTGCTTGAACTTATGAATAAACAGTATGCACGAGCTCTCGAGACGATTACGAAACATCGCGAAGCTTTGAATGCGATTGCAAAAGAACTTATTATTGTTGAGACCATCGAACGAGCAGAATTCGAAAAAATTCTCATCGCAAACGGCATCATTCCAAAGAAGAAAAAAATCATTGAGCCGGAGGTATAAAAAAAGCACCGCTCACGCGGTGCTTTTTTCTGTACGCGCGGAGGGATTCGAACCCCCGACCCAGCGAGTATAAGTCGCTTGCTCTACCAACTGAGCTACGCGCGTATGTTCCACATGGTATAGAAAAAAGGACGCTTTCGCAATCACTTCCATGATTGACTCTCTTTTCTTTTTGAGTACTCTTACTCTAGGAACTCGCTCTTTAAGAGCAGAAAGGGGGTCATCATGCTCGTCGTAATCCATTGTCCGGATGTAAAGGAAAGTGGTACTGCCGCGCGGGGCATCGAAGAAGCCATGATTCTCTCTCTTCAGCTCGAAAGAGCTTTCTCTTCCAGAGGGTACTACGAGACTCTCCGTTTGAAGAGGAAAGGGAGGAAGCATTTATTGCGCGGGTGTCTGCTCTTTCCCTGGAATCTTGGGGTTGGAGTAAGGACTTTAGGTATGTTTCTGGCACAGAGCATAAAGATAAAATATCTTCCCTTCATGCTCCCTCCGACTTCTTTGTGTGAAATTGGGGGTGAACGGGTGCTTCGGCGCATTGCCGCGATGCCTTTTGACCGGTATGACCCACTTGTCCTTATTGTAGATAAAGAATATGCAAATTCTTTTCCTTCCGATCTCATTGCTTCCCATGGGATGCCCGTGCCAACGAGGAAATTGATGTCGGGAGAAGGAATTATTATAGATACAGATCTCTGGGATTGGAAGCCTCTAGGTCCGTACTAATCATGACAGCGCTTTCTTACAGGCTGTTGTGATTTTTTCTATTCAAAATGAATTTTTTGTTTCTGTGATTCCATCCTCGCTTTGAGAAGGGGAGCGTCTTTGAGTTCCGGATTACTCGCGATAATATTTTTCGCTTCGAGACGCGCCGCTTCCACCATTTTGATATTTTTTATCGCTTCCATCGCGAGGTCGCTCACGCCCCATTGTTTTCCTCCCGAGAGAGAGCCCGCTCCGCGCAGTTTCAAGTCTTCTTCAGCCAGTTCGAATCCATTTTTTGCAGTTTTGAATGCTTTTAATCTGTCGATTGTTTTCTGCCCGTTACTTTCCGTAAAAATGTAGCAGTACGCTTGGTGATTGCTTCGAATGACACGTCCTCGAAGCTGGTGAAGTTGTGCTAAGCCAAAACGCTCCGCCCCCTCGATGACGATGACTGTCGCATTCGGAACATTTACTCCGACTTCGACGACTGATGTCGCGACGAGAATGTGAATATTGTGGGCGGTAAACTCTGCCATGATGTCATCTTTCTCTTTTGGCTTCATCTTGCTGTGAAGAATTTCTATTTCGTATTCTGGAAATATTTTTTCTTTGAGCCTTTTCGCTTCTTCCTTTACAGACTTTGCTTGGATTGCAAGTTCTTTGTCTGGGTCCGGTTCATCAATCCGTGGACAGATGATATAGACTTGCCGGCCGGCTTTTAATTCGGTGCGAATTTTCTCGTAAGTTTTTTCTCGTTCATTTGGAAGCACAACTTCGGTGATGATTGGCTTTCGTCCAACAGGCATTTCATCGAGAAGAGTGAGGTCGAGATCGCCGAAGATAGTGAGAGCGAGTGTGCGGGGAATTGGAGTCGCTGTCATCGAAAGAAGGTGGGGGAGGACGTCATCTTTTCTTCGCAATTTTTGCCTCTGCGCCACTCCGAAGCGATGCTGTTCATCAATAATAATGTAAGCAAGATTTTTAAATTTTACAGCTTTCTGAATGAGTGCGTGCGTGCCGATAAGAATTGGAATCTCTCCAGCCTCAACCCATTTCAGGAGCTGGTTTCTTGAAATGTCCGTATATCCCGACGAATCTACTTTAGAAGGAAATTTCTTACAGCCACTCGATGTAATAAGCGCGATGTTTATCGGCAGATGTCTGAAATACTGAATGAATGACTCGAAGTGCTGTTTTGCAAGAATTTCCGTTGGTGCCATATAAGCGACTTGGAGTCGCCCAAAATCTTGCCCTTTTGGTCGAGTCGTGATCGCTGTATATACAGTTGTCGCAGCAACAGCTGTCTTTCCAGAACCCACATCTCCTTCGAGAAGACGGGACATCGGATGCCCGCTTTTGAAATCATCGAGGATATGAGAGATGGCTTTTCTCTGTGCATTTGTTGGCTCGAACGGGAAACGTTTGATAAATGTTTCGATTTCTTTCGGATCACGGTTGATGATGAATGAATCTTTTTTCTGATACTCAATGCGTTCGCGTTCATTTTCAAGCTGGATGAAAAAAACTTCTTCAAATGCAAAACGCTTTCGCGCAGCTTCGGCGTGGCTCTGTTCTTTTGGCGCGTGCATCCAGACGATTGCTGTGGCAAGTGTGGGGAGACTATATTTTTTCAAAATTACTTCTGGAATCGGATCGACGAGCGTTTCCAGAATTCCGGCCTTAAATATTTTCTGTATAGCGTGATAAATCCAGTTTGAAGTAATACCTCGGCTTTCCGGGTACACAGGATAGAGTGTATGTGCTTCTCCCTCATCGCCAAAAAGATTTTCTCCGACGCCAATCGGCAATTTTCCGACAGGTTCGATTTTTGGATTGCTGAAATAAAGCTCATTTGTTTTTCTTCTTGCAGAGACTTTTCCTTCAACTCTCACAAGCGAATCTTCTGCGACCATTTTTGCAATGTAGGGCTGGTTGAACCAGACGGCCTGAATTTTCCCAGTCTCGTCGCTCACAGTCGCCTTCGCCATTGTCATTCGCGTCTTAAATCCTTTGCTGGCTTTCAGTCCATTGATTTTTCCAAAGATAACAGCATTCTCTCCGGCGACGAGAGAGCGGATCGATTTCATCTCGGACGTATTTCCATATCGAGCAGGGAAGTGATAGAGAAGCTCGCGAACTGTCTTGATTTTTAATTTAGAGAAAGCAGCCTTTTGCGTGGGCACAAGGCGAAAGTGTTTTTCGAGTAAGTCTTCGGGGGGCATGGCAATTATCATATCAGGATACATTCTTTTTTTCTTGCTTTTCGTCGAAAGAAGTGGCATGTTGAAAGCGGATTGCCCCGCCTTGGGCACAAAAGAAATGAAATGCTTGCCACTGTCTGAAACTTTGGCGTAGCGGATTTGGATGGGACTTGAAGCCCGACGAATCCCATTTCTTGGAAAAGGCACGGAGGACCTTTGTCATGAGTACATCTTTGGTGAACACCGATCTGACGGCAGTTTGCAGGCTCATTGTTCGTTATGAGAAGGATCAGAATCGCCTGCTCAATGTGTCGCAGGTATCTTTCTTCCTGCTCATCGCGGTCTTTCTGGTCAAGTTCTATCTTTGCCTGATCACCATCCCGCTGTATTGCCTTTTCCTTTGGAAGTTCGGGGAATACAAGGATGATTACACGGAGAAGGAGGAACTCCCCGAGGTGTATTGGGCATTGCTGGGACTCATCGCTTTCGTCCTTCTCGGAGGAAGCTGCGTCCTGAATTATTACGGCTTCGGCTTCGCCAGCCTCGCGCTTTCGGGGTGGCTTATTATCGTCACACTTATTCTCACGATGATACTCCTTTCTCTTTGGGAAGGGAGATATTGTACGAAAAGATGGGATCTTATGTCGAAGCATAAGATCGGAGATATCTGCAGCGCTCTTTGCATCACTGTTGAAGATATTGCGAAGAAGGACGATGAAGGGTTTCGCAAGTTTGTTGACGACAAGCTTTTAAACGAGGCGCTCGAGCTCGTCAGGTGCCAGGCGTCTCTAAGAGAAGGCGCTTCTTCCGACAATGGACCCCGCGCTGTTCTTCTGCGCGCAACACTCCAGGGAAAGTGTGCCGTACTCCACAAGGGAAGACTCACAGACTACGATGTTCCCGCACTCTGCGACAGGGCGATGCGGTCTGTTGAGGGATTGCCGGTAGCGTAGACGCGAACTGTTACCAGTATTGTTTTCAATCAAGCTCATGCAAAAATACCGCATGAGCTTTATTCTTGCTTTTTTTCTAAAAAATGGTATCGTAATGCTCGGATGCTCTTCTAGGAAATGTGTACTCGATACGGTCTGAAGCCGTATTTGGTGAATCTCGGTGGGGCCAGAAACCTCAGGATTCCTTTTGCGAAGAGAGCTGGGAGGTACTTTGTTATGACGAATGATGATGCTGCTGACGCACTCATCCAGGTTTGCAAGCAGATGAGGGAGCTTCGTGCAAAAAGGAGGGTGCGATTCGTGCTTGCGGTCGTACTGTTCACCTTCGGTATATGCGCATTTTCGTCGCATACGTCTTTTGTCCGAGGGCTCCTGGAAGATACGAGTTTTCCCTTTTCGCCCTGGGCATGGGTTTGGGGGATTGTTTCGTGCTACTTTGGGTGGATAATGGCTCGAAGAGAGGCTTTGTACAGGGAGAAAGAGGATGACTTATTCCAGGATCGCCATTTTGGGAAATTGTTTGCGATTTTGAAAATAGCTTCGTCGAAGGTGGAGATCTCGGTTAAGAGTATGGCAAAGATGAAGCCTGACGATCTTCTCCTTGCCTCGGAAGCTGCTCTCGTTGAATTTGCCTTCAGGAAGGTTGTATTGGAAAATTCCGAGAAGATTTATCCACCCGCCCTCCTCCGAGAGTTCGTAGAGGGCGCCGGATTAGAATTCAAAAATGCGCGTAGTTTTCTTTTTGAGCGCAACCTGACGAAAGGAGACGACGGCTACTATTACAGCATGGCGGAGAGGAACTTCCGAAGTGGCGATGTGAATAAAGCTCAACAGAAAATCCTCGCGCGCCTCAGGATGGAGGGTGCTTTCGGTAACCGCCGTTCTTTGCGGCTGGACATCACTCGTTTGACGTAACCTTATAACGAATCGAAATGCCTGAGCGGAGAAATCTGCTCGGGCGTTTTTTTATTGCGGAGGAAGTGAGATTCGACCCTTACAGGGTCAGTACCCCGATTGGATTTTTCTTTGAAAAATGCTCAATCGGGCTTCGAATCTCACTTTAAAACTTTGTTTTAAACTCCTGCGGAGGAAGTGAGATTCGAACTCACGGAACCAATTAAGGCTCGGCGGTTTAGTAAACCGCTGGTTTAAACCACTCACCCATTCCTCCAGATTTCCTAGTTTAGCATAAAGCTAAAGACGGAGGGAGTTTCTAAACGGCTCAACGGTTTTTCTTGTCAATTCGTTTGTTTCTCCGTACTCATGGAGAAAAGCGAAAAAATATGTTACTCTGTTTGAATTCTGGAGACGTGTCAGAGTGGTCTAACGTACCTCTTTGCTAAAGAGGCAGGGGCTTTAAACCCCCTCGAGGGTTCGAATCCCTCCGTCTCCGCCGCTGTAAATATGATAAAATAATCCCATGTCCATCCTCAAAGAATTCAAACAATTTTTGCTTCGCGGAAATGTCGTTGATCTCGCAGTTGGCGTTGTTGTTGGTGCTGCTTTCGGAACAGTCGTATCGGCGCTCGTGAAAGATATTTTGACTCCATTTATTTCTGCGATTGCAAAAGTGCCTGATTTTGGCGGTCTCGCATTTACGCTGAACGGCAGCAAGTTTCTGTACGGCGATTTTCTGAACGCCCTCATTTCGTTTATTTTAGTCGCGGGAGCAGTTTTCTTTTTCATCATCAAACCGATGAATGTTCTTGTCGCGCGAAGCAAAAAAGGTCCTCCAGCGGACCCTACAACAAAAAAATGTCCGGAATGTTTGAGCGAAATTCCGCTCGAAGCAAAACGTTGCTCGCATTGTGCACAGCCGGTCGTTTCCTAATTTTTTCGCAACAGCGCTTCTATCGTAAGAGCGTCGTGAGGATAGGTGAGTTTTATATTTTCCGGGTTTGACGCCACGAGCGCAACTTTTTTTCCAATACGCCGAACCAAATCAACCATCGCTCTGTCTTTCACGTGAGCTTTCTTCCCCGCATCGAGGGCTTTCTGTAAAACTGCGATCCGAAACGCTTGCGGACTTACTGTGTAGCCAAGTTCTTGTCGTTCCAGTACTTTTTCTATGAAATTTTCTTTGCGAGTGAACACCCGGTAAATAGCAGGAATAAATGCCGTTGCTGCTCCATACTTTTTTGCGGAAAGAAGCGTTTCTCGAATCAGAGGTGCTTTCGTAAGGGGAGAGATACCGTCTTGAATAACTACTAATCCTTTCTTTGGGAATGTGCCGAGAGCGTAAGCAATACTTGCGTGCCTGTCTTCTTTCGCAAAAAGAATGTCTATGCGTTCGGGAGGAATTTTTTTCAGGAATTTTATATGCTCGTGTTCTTTCTCTGGAAACACGATTGCAATTTTTTGTACCTCCGGCATTTTAAGATACGTTTCAAGCGCCCAAAGAAAAAGAGGTTTGCCTTTTGTTTTTACAAACTGTTTCAAATTTTTCCCAGATGAATAGCGCCTACCTTCTCCTCCTGCGAGTAGGATGGCGTAGACGGGAAGTGATCCTGATTTTGCGGTCATTTTTTTGAAAGCTCTTTAAGGAGTGTTTTGATTTTTTTCTCCGTTTCCTTTCTATTTCGGTTGGAAGGATAGAAAATTGTTTTTGCGGTTGGCGCGGACTTTGCGTCCAAGACTTTTTTCAGATTCCAATCTCGCCAATTCGAAATTTTCTCGCTCTCGTCAAGGATTTTCCCGAAAAGCGGTTCGTCCATTTCCGCCTTTACTCGCTCCCAGCCGATTTTCGGATCAATTTTTTGGGCGTGCTCATTTACTTGTGATTCTCCGCGGAGAAGGATCACTGGCTTTTCGCGAAACCAAAATGGCGCTGCGACGGATCCGGAACCCCCGCACACAGTGCGCTCGCAAAATGCGCACGCTTCGAGGAACTCTTCTTGGGTGGTGAGAAGCTTTATCTCTTTTTTCTGCCGTACAAGATCTAAAAAAGGAGTAAGAATGTTCGGAGGAGTATAGGGGTGAAAAGAGAGATAAGCATCTACTTCCGGTTCAAGGCGCGCGAGAATATTGAAAAAGTTGTCGTAATGATTCCAGTGGCGAAAGCAGGTTGAACCGAAGAGAATGGAATTTTTCTTTACGAGCAAATCGGGGACTTCAAAAAGAAACGTAAATCCCACCGGCTTTATTTTTTCAGGATTGATTTTGAATTGCCGGTGCTTGTTTTCTTGCGTTAGACCCGGCTGGAACACCATGTCGAAATAGGTATTGATGCAATGAGCTTTTCCAGGGTCAAGATATGGCCCGAATGTCATTCCATGCTTGGTGAGGACTTGCTTGCCTTTCAGAAGCGGGTGGAGATGATAGAAAATATCGCTGAAAAACCAGATAACGTCTTCGCTATCTTCTTTCAAAAGCTCCGGAGAAAATGTTTCCGTAAAGATAGTGCAGGGATAAGTGACGAATTCTCCGCCCAGAAGATCATGGAGGAATTTGTAGTGGATCTTTTGATGTTCCACTCCGACAAAATACTTATATTTCATATCGGTATCCTAGCGTAGAGTTGTGTTGATTTCAAACCCCCCACCTCATTTCAATGTGCTATTGCAAAGCAAACCACCTTTTTCGCTCCGGCTTTCGAGAGAATATGTTTTGCTTCCCAAAGTGTGGCACCCGTTGTTGCTACGTCGTCGATGAGAAAGATTGTTGTTCCCGTGACATTTTTGTTCCGAGCCACCGCAAAAGCGCCTCTTAGGTTTTGTAAGCGGTCATTTTTATTTTTTACTGACACTTGAGTTTTTGTCTCTCGTATCTTTTGAAGCGTTGAGATATCGAATGAAAATATTTTTTCTGTGTCATGTGTCTGCATCATTTCTACCAGAAGATGCACCTGATTGAATCCTTTTTCCCGAAGCCGTCCTTGTGAAGAGGGAATCGGGATAACAATGATTTTTGTTCTTTCTTCCGATGACTCTCTCTTGCGGGCTTCGCGAAGCATCCTTTCGTACAAAAGAGCGCTTAACAGAGAAGCGATTTTTCTATTTCCGCGATATTTGAGCTCCCAAATCGCTCGGCGCACTAAACTGTCCCTGTAAGGGAAAAGGATTTCGATATCGGCAGGCAAATTTCCTCTTTGGGCAACACTTTTCACTCGAGACGCAAATTCTTCCGGCCTCATCCTCTCAATATCCGAAGGGGGAAGGAGGAGATCGATACACCCGAAAAAGATTTTTCTAAAAAAGGCAGACAGTGTATTCATGGAGGTGATATGCAAGGCAATAACTTCTCAGTTGGGGGTATACACTGGCACTTACTTTGTTAAAAATGAGTGCCGGGGTATACTAATTGTAACCTTTTTTGCTAAAAATGTTTTTTCGATAGTACAGAACGTATGGAGAATCCTTTCAAAAAAATCTTCCAGGGAATGTTGAAACCGTCGAATCCGAGCGTACTCGGCATAGACATCGGCTCTTCTTCGATAAAAGTTGTCCAACTCAAAAAGAAAGGAGGGAAGGCAGTGCTCGAAACATACGGAGAGCTTGCTCTCGGTCCTTATTCCGGACTTGAGATGGGACGGGCGACAAATTTGCCTACTGAAAGAGTTAGTGAAGCGCTCAAGGATCTTTTGCGCGAAGCAAAAACAAGCACAAAGCAGTGCGGAGTGGCAATTCCCATTGGTTCTAGTATGGTGACGATGATCGAGCTTCCGAAAGTTCCCGAAAAAGAACTGGCGCAGATGATTCCGCTTGAGGCGCGAAAATATATTCCAGTTCCAATCTCGGAAGTGTCTCTCGATTGGTGGGTTATTCCGGAAGAACCAGCAGAAACATCTGAAGAAAGCGAAGCTGTGCAACCATCGGCGCCGGTTCTTGGAAAAGTAGAAAAAGTACAGGTGCTCATCGTGGCAATTCACAATGAAGTCATCAGCCGTTATCAAGACATCATTGCGAAAAGCGGGATCGAGGCAAGTTTCATCGAGATTGAAATCTTCAGCACCATACGAGCTCTCATCGACAAGAGTCCGGGGGCTATTATGATTATCGATCTTGGCGCAGGTTCTACAAAACTTTATATCGTGGATAGAGGCATTGTCCGCAATTCCCATACCATCAACCGGGGTTCTCAAGATATAACGATCGCTCTCTCGTCTTCACTTGGTGTCAGTATTCCCGAGGCGGAAAATATAAAACGCAGTTTCGGCGCTGTTCAGAGGACTGATGAAAAAGCAATTGCAGATACCATTTCTCTTACAACAGATTTCATTTTTTCTGAATCAAACCGAGTTCTCCAAAATTACCAGAAAAAATACAACAAGAATATTGCGAAAGTTGTTTTGGCTGGAGGGGGCTTGGGTTACAAAGGACTTCTTGAGTTGGCGAAGCATGCTTTTGAAGTAGAAGTGATGCTCGGAGAGCCGTTTTCTAAGGTAGAATTTCCCGCGTTTCTAGAACCCACCCTTCGCATGACTGGTTCCGAGTTCTCTGTTGCTATCGGAGTTGCCTTGAGACGCCTTCAGGAGTTGCCATAGGGGCAGCGTAAAGCGGTAAGCGTCGAGGGAGAGTTTCTTTCTATACGCTAAACGCTATCCGCTGTTCGCGAGTTATTCACAGATACCCCCTCTTTTCCGTAGTAAAAAGAGAGAGCGCATACTATAATAGAGAAGATGGATCCGAAGCTCCAAACATCTTTCATACCTAAAAAAGCTCTGAACGACGGGGCTGTCGTGTCTCGAGGAATAAATCTCGTTTCTCTTATTGTCGCAATTATTTTCATCATAACTCTCGCGACATCCGCAGGCGTTTATTTCTATTCAGGAGTTCTTGATAAACAGATTGACAAGGAAACGAAGACTTTAAAAGCGAATGAAGACGCGCTTGAATTGCCAACTCTTGAACAATATATCCGTCTTGATACCAGAATTGAAGCCGCAAAACAAATTCTTCACAATCACGTTGCAGTAACACCGATTTTTGATACGCTCCAGAAAACAGTTTTGAAATCCATTCAATTCTCGGATCTAACTCTTACCTTTGCTGGTCCAGATAAAATCACTTTGGCGATGAAAGGCCAGACACTCAATTACGGCTCGATCGCTTTTCAGTCAGACATTTTGTCGAAGGATGAAGGAGGTCTCATAAAAAATCCAATCTTTTCAGATTTGAATCTCGATCCGAGCGGAAATGTTACTTTCAGTTTTACATCCACGCTTGATCCGTCGCTCATTCTGTATGAAAGGAATTTGAACACTCCGCTTCCAGACACCACGTTTGATCAAACACAAAACGGAACAACGACCGATGTTACGGGAGATGCAAGCAGTACTCCTTTACAATAAGCATATGTTTAAAACACTCACACCAATTATTCTTCTTGTCGCTTCCATCGGGCTTTTTTTCGGATTTATCGATCCGCAGTACCAAGGCATTGTGGCAAAAAGAGTCAAGCTTGCTCAATATGATGAGGCGCTCGGGAAATCGAAAGACCTTGCTAACAGAAGAATTGAACTTTCAGAAAAATACAAATCCATCACTGATGAGGATCGGGTTCGGTTAAGCAAAATGCTTCCAAATGCCGTAGATAACGTCCGTCTCATCCTCGATATCAATTCTATCGCTAATCTCCATGGGATGAAAATTCGCAACACCAAGATAAATCAGGGACCATCAGCGGCTGATAAAAACAACTCTGTTATTGTTGACGAGAGAAAATATGATTCCATCGGTCTGGGCTTTACTGTCACTTCTTCGTACAATGAATTTTTTAACTTCCTGAACGACCTTGAGCATAGCTTGCGCATTACTGATATTGTGGGGCTTACCATCCGTCCTCAAAAGATAGGCGTTTACGATTTTTCTATAGACCTGAAGACGTATTGGTTAAAAGCGAAGTGATTCAAACAATATATTTTTTATGAAAACTATTATTATCATTCTTGTGCTCGTCGGCGCCGTGTTTCTTGGATATTGGTATTATGCAAGTCCTGTAAAAAACCCGGACAGCGCCCTTTTGACTCAAACAACCTCGTCCGGAGTCGATGATCAAGGACTTGTAATTGGGCAAAAGACCATCACCCTTCTTCAGGAGCTTGAGAAAGTAAATATTGACCGCAGCATTTTTGCTACAGCGGCTTTCCAAAGTCTCCAAGATTTTGGCGTCGAGATTCAGGCCGAGCCTATCGGCAGACCTGATCCTTTCGCTCCTGTCGGGTACGAAGATGGAAGTGTGAGTTCTTTGGGAACGATACCCGGAAGTACCGGAAGATAATCGTTCTTGAAGAAGCTTCTTTTTATAGACTATGACCCTTCTTGAAGCGCTCGCGCGTAAAAATCTTATATCAGAAAGCGATATCCCCGGCATAGAAGCGGAGATGTCTTCGACTGGCCAATCACTCGCGCAAGTTTTGGAAAAAAGGGGAATTAGCCCGGCGGAACTTATAAAAACTGGACGAGAAGCTGTTGATATCCCGGAAAGACATCTGGGAAGCACCAGAATTCCATACGATACGCTCAAGTATATTCCTGAGGAATCCGCGGTCCATTATAAATTCGCTCCGCTCGGGGTAACTGACGGCGTTCTCGAGGTTGGGCTTGTTGATCCGGAGGATATGGAAGCAAGGGATGCGCTCAATTTCATCTCCTCGAAAATCGGGATGCCCTTTAAGATTTTTTCTATCTCGGAAGATGATTTCAAAAAGATTGTCGATACCTACAAAGGCCTTTCGGGGGAGGTAACGAAAGCCTTGACTGATCTCCAGTCGGACGTTGCGGGGGATATGGGGGATAACATCGAAATATCCCGCTATGATGAAGACGGAGAAGAGGATATCTCGAAAGGGAAAGACGCGAAGATTATCGAGGATGCTCCTGTTACGAAAATTGTCGCCACCATCCTTCGCTACGCAATTGAAGGGAACGCTTCGGACGTCCACGTCGAGCCAATGCGGGATAATGTCCGAGTTCGTTTCCGCGTGGACGGAATTTTAAATACCAGTCTCATACTCCCCATCAATATAGAATCATCCGTTGCGGCCCGCATCAAGGTGCTTTCAAATATGAAGCTTGATGAAAAACGCAAGCCTCAAGACGGACGTTTTTCCGCGAAGATCGATGGAAGGAAGATCGACTTTCGTGTTTCAACATTCCCGACCTATTTCGGCGAGAAGGTGGTGATGCGAATTCTCGACCAGGAAAAGGGAGTCAAGAAGCTCGATGAGATGGGTTTGAGTCCAAGAAACATTGCGCTCCTCAAAGATGCAATCACTCGTCCGTATGGACTCATTCTCATTTCCGGTCCGACTGGTTCTGGAAAGACCACGACACTCTATTCTATGCTCAATGAAATTGATCGAGAGTCGAACAATGTACTTTCTCTCGAAGATCCGATCGAATATAACGTGCCGGGGATGAGTCAGTCGCAAGTCCGTCCAGAGATCGGGTACACTTTTGCAAACGGTTTGCGCACAACGCTCCGACAAGACCCGGACGTCATTATGGTCGGTGAAATTCGAGATAAAGAAACCGCCAAGCTTGCGGTGCAAGCCGCGCTTACCGGACACCTCGTGCTTTCGACCATTCACACCAACAATGCCGCAGGAGTGATTCCGCGACTTATCGATATGGGAGTTGACCCATATCTTATCGCACCAACGCTCATTCTTGCTGCTGCGCAAAGGCTTGTAGTAAAGATCTGCCCTGGTTCCGGAAAGCCAATTCCGATCGAAGGAAGCCTGAAAGCGATGGTTGAGACCACATTCGAAGACCTTCCCGAAAAGTTTAGAAAAGAAATAAAGATTCCGGATCATATATTAGGCATTGCTCCGACTCCGGAATGTCCGAGTGGAACTCGCGGGAGGTCTGCCGTCTTTGAAGTTTTGAAAATGGATAAGGAGCTTGACGCGATGCTTCTTAAAAGTCCGACAGAGGCTGAAATTATGAAGGTGGCAAGACAGCAGGGAATGCTTACTATGAAGGAAGATGGGCTCATAAAGGCTTTTAATGGGGAAATTCCATTTGAGGAAGTAAATAAGCTTTAAAGAGCGCTTAGATTTTCGGTGGATAACGTTTCTTCCAGAATCTTGTTTGGTATATAATAGAACCACTAACGTTTTTATTTGCATAGTCGCATGGACAAAGATAAAACATATAAATTGCTCATAGTCGATGACGACAAATTTCTTCTTGATATGTATTGTATGAAATTCAAGAAGGGGAACTTTGATGTTCACGGCGCTTCAAGCGGAGCCGACGCTCTTACAACTTTGAAGGGCGGATTTATTCCGGACATTCTTATCTTGGATTTGGTAATGCCGACAATGAGCGGGTTCCAACTCCTCGAAACGGTAAAGAAAGAGCATATTGCGGATAAAGCTGTTGTTGTTGTCCTGACCAATCAAGGCCAATCTCCGGATATTGAGAAAGCGAAATCGATGGGCGTAGATGGTTATATTGTGAAAGCTTCGACCATTCCATCAGAAGTCGTTGAGCAGGTCGTAAAAATTTTTAGTGAAAAGAAAAAATAAATGGTCCCGTTAGAAGCCGCGGTCACGGTTTAAATCAACAACAATCATTAAGATGAAAAATAGTCGAAACATTTACCACAATAACTTTATGCAGATCGCGTTGACCGCGACCTGCTTCTAACGGGATGGATTATACAAAAGAACTCGAAGAGCTGATTGAAATCGTGGTGCGAGAGGGTGGATCAGACATTCACTTTTCTGAAGGAATGCACCCTACTATTCGAGTTTCAGGTTTTCTTGTCCCCATTACTAAGAAACCCGTTCTTACAAAGACCGATACGCTTGGGTTTGTAACCGCGCTTTTAAGCCGCGAGAAGCGAGAGCTTTTTCTTAAGGAACAAGAAGCAGATTTTTCATACGCATACGGGAAATCAGCGCGCTTTCGGGGCAATGCTTTTTTTCAAAAGGGTTCTATTGGCATAGCGCTTCGTCTCATTCCGACTGTCATAAAAACTCTCCAAGATCTTCATCTCCCTCCGGTGCTTGAGACATTCACAAAAAAGCAACAAGGATTCTTTCTTGTTGTGGGCCCGGTTGGACAAGGGAAAACCACAACTCTTGCGAGTATGGTGGAGATGATCAATAACGACCGTCCGGAACACATCATCACCATCGAAGATCCGATCGAATTTATTTTTGAACCAAAGAAGAGCATCATTGACCAGCGAGAAGTGCATATAGATACCAAAGATTTCCATATCGCTCTTCAAAGTATTTTCCGTCAGGATATTGATGTGCTTATGGTGGGAGAGATGCGAGGTCTCGAAACTATTTCAACTGCTGTAACTGCGGCAGAGACAGGACATCTGGTGATGTCTACGCTTCACACCAATAACGCCGCACAGACCATTGACCGAATCATTGACTCATTCCCGCCGGACCAGCAGGATCAAATTCGCACCCAGCTCTCTGAATCAATGAGCGGTATTTTCTCTCAACGCCTCATTCCCCGCATTTCCGGGGGCCTTATTCCGGCTTACGAGCTTCTCATCAACACCAACGCTGTCGCGAACCTTATCCGTGAGAAACGCACTCACGAAATAAATACTGTCATTGAAACAGGCCTTGAAGAAGGGATGATTGATATGAACCGATGCCTCGCTGATCTTGTTCGCGCGGGAGAAATAAGTGTCGAGAATGCGTACCTACGCTCCTTTAATCCAAAGACTTTGAAGAAGCTTTTGTAATTTTATTATGCTTTTTAATTACACGTCAGTAGACACGAAGGGGCAATCCATTCCAGGCTCGATCGAGGCGGTGAATATCGATGTGGCGATTAATTCTCTGCAGAGGCGGGGACTTACTGTTTCTTCCATTACGCCCGCCGACAAACCGCAAGGCTTCTTGAAGCATAATATTTCTCTTTTCGACAGGGTTTCGAATGGTGAAGTCGTCATCCTTTCTCGCCAGATTTCAACCCTTTTCGAAGCGCAAGTTTCAGCTCTACGCGTTTTTCAGCTTCTTGGCGAACAACAAGAGAATCCTGTTCTCAAAAAAGCTCTTTTGGAAGTTTCTACTGATATTCAGGGCGGTTCAACAATCTCAAAGGCTCTGGCAAAATTTCCCAAAATATTTTCTGACTTTTTCGTAAATATGGTGGTTTCAGGAGAGGAATCAGGGAAACTGGATATGACTTTCCAGTTTCTGGCCGATTATCTCGACCGCTCCTATGCGGTGACGATGAAGGCAAGAAACGCCCTCATTTACCCTGCTTTTATTATCGTTACGTTTTTTTCGGTGATGATTCTTATGTTTACGATGGTTATTCCCCGTATTAGTTCCATTCTTATTGATTCAGGACAGGCGATTCCTTTTGTGACGAGGGTGATTATTACTATCAGCAGTTTCTTGGTCAATTATGGTGTCTTTGCCGTCATCATCCTTATTATCTGCGGAATTTTGCTTTTCAGATTTTTCCGCACGGATGCGGGGAGTATGTCGCTTGCTCGTTTTAAAATTACGATGCCGTATATCGGAACTCTCTATAAAAAACTTTACCTTTCGCGAATTGCTGATAATTTAAATACGATGATCCTCTCCGGAATTCCAATGCTTCGTGTGCTTGAAATCACGACTGCGGTGGTTGGAAACAGGGTCTACGAAGACATTTTGAAGCGTTGTTATGAAGCGGTGAAAGCCGGAAGCGCTCTTTCGGATGCGCTTGCAAGAAGTCCGGAGATTCCAGGCATTATGATGCAGATGATCAAAGTCGGTGAAGAAACCGGAGAACTCGGAAATATCATGAAAACTCTTGCGAAGTTCTACCAAAGAGAAGTGGAGACTACGGTGGATACTCTTGTTGACCTTATCGAACCGGCGATGATCGTAGTTTTGGGCGCTGGAATCGGATTTCTCTTGGTTGCAGTGCTCCTCCCAATTTACAACCTCTCATCGGCCTTTTAGGGCAGCGTAAAGCGTTTAGCGTCGAACGGTAAGTAAATTTCTGGCTTTTCCTGAACGCTATCCGCTCGCCGCTCTACGCTGTTCGGGTTATCCACACCCCGTTTGTTTCATTGTTGTATAATAGTATGAGCGCTACATATGATCTCTCTAAGGCGATACTTAGGGAAGAAGTAAAGTCGCATTTTATAGTTAGTATATTATTAACAACATTATTAGTAACAATTAAAGTATGAATAAGAAAAAAGGTTTTACATTGATCGAACTCCTCGTGGTCATCGCGATCATCGGTATTCTTTCAGCAATCGTTCTTGCATCTTTGAGCACTGCTCGAAACAAGGGCAAACAAGCATCTGCGATCGGAAGTTTGAGTTCGATGAGAGCACAAGCTGAGTTGACTAACAATAATGGCACCTACGCCTCTGATCTTTGTACGAACGGACTTAACAATCTTGTAGTTGCTGCAAATGCGCAAGCTGGTGCGGGCAAAACAAAGTGCGGTATAAGTACTGATTTGTATTCGTGGGCTGCTGAAGTTGACTTGACGGGAATAGGGGGCGCAGGGGGTGCCAGTTATTTCTGTGTTGATAGTACTGGTGCGGCAACCTCAACGAGCGCTACATCTATTACTACCGGTACTGGTAGTGGCGATGTTATCTGCGGGTAGTTTCTTCAGAAAGTTTCTCAAAAACACCGCTTAGGCGGTGTTTTTGTTATCAACAATCTTTCTCTGGTCTCTCTTGTTTTTAAAATGTACAATGATTTCATACTTTTCTTTTATGTCTTCTAGAAAAAAAGGCTTTACCCTTATCGAACTTCTTGTCGTAATTACGATTATCGCTATTTTGGCTCTGATTGTAATCGTTTCTTTGAGTGCTTCTCGAGCTAAAACCGCCGATGCGGGCATCCAAAGCGAGCTTAAGGAAGCACAAAAACAAATAGAGCTCTACTATGCAACGAATGGGAATTATGGAATTACCTATGGACCGGGCTTCTGTGGTTTTGGAGGTACTGTTTTCAGTAATACTAAAGTGAGATCTATTCTCGACAATGCTGGAAAATTAAGCGGAGGAAGCGGGGTGAGTCAGGGGAAATGTGTATCCAGACCTAACTCCTGGGCGATTTCAATGCCACTTAAAACAAGCTCAGCGCATTCTTGGTGTGTTGATAGTAACGGTGTCTCGAGAAGGGTTAGTCCAAGTGTGGCTGATCAAGGATTTAGTTCAGGCGTGTGTAAAGCTGGCTCCTAATTTTCGTCTATCATTGCCAAACTCGTTATATAATAGAAGTCTATGATTTTCTTCTTCGGACTTCTCGTCTTTATTTTCGGGCTTATCATTGGAAGCTTTCTGAACGTGGTTATTTTGCGGTATAACACCGGCACCACTATCGGCGGGCGCTCCTACTGTTTCTCCTGCGGAAAAATACTTCGCTGGTACGAACTCGTTCCGCTTTTGAGTTTCTTAATTCAGCTTGGTAAGTGCCGTTCCTGCAAAGCGAAAATATCATGGCAATATCCTCTTGTTGAATTTTCAACCGGAGTACTTTTCGTTCTCACAGCCTTACGCTTTCAGTTTGAAGTCTCTAGTCTGCCGACAATCTTGTTTTATTTCGTTATCGAGAGCCTCCTTGTGATTATTACTGTCTATGACATACGACACAAAATCATTCCTGACGGGCTCGTCTACGCTTTCGCTCTGCTTTCCCTTGGTAGGATGATTCTTTTGTATTTTTACCCTATACCCTTTACCCTCCACCCTGTACCCTTCGATTTTCTTGCGGGGCCAATTCTTTTTCTTTTTCCATTCTTCTTCCTCTGGTTCATATCAAAGGGGCGTTGGATGGGACTTGGTGACGCGAAGCTTTCTCTCGGTATCGGATGGTTCTTGGGCCTTGCCTATGGCGTTTCAGCAATAATTCTCGGCTTTTGGATTGGAGCGGGGGTAAGCGTACTTCTTCTTCTTTTCCAAAAAATAATGAGGGGGAAAACCTCGTTGATATCTCTCCCGGGAAACCTTACAATGAAGAGTGAGATCCCGTTCGGACCGTTCCTTATTCTCGGCGCTCTTTTGGTGTTCTTTTTGCATTTTGATATCACGGGTCTCTCGAATTTTCTCTAGTCTTTATGATTTCTTTCTTTAAAAAATTTTCAAAGAAAAGCTTAAGAGGGTTTACTTTGATAGAGCTTGTCGTCGTTATAGCGATCATGGGTATTGTAACGACCGTTGTCATTTATAATTACCAAAACTTTAATAGCACCACTCTCGTTACGAACTACGCGTATGAAGTGGCTTTTGCTATCAAAGAAGCGCAAGTGTACGGCTTGAGCGTGCTCGGTGGAAGCGATGCGGCAGCTTTCCAGCGCGGGTATGGCATTCATTTCGACAAGGATAGCTTGGGAAATATTTCAACTGCTACTTTTATTTTATTCGCTGATCGTCCACTTGATTCTTCTTCTCCTGTCGGGGATGGTGTGTATATATCAGGCCAAGCAAACGATGGAAGTCCTGTAAAGACTTATAGTTTTTCCGGGAGATACAAAGTCGACACATTTTGCACCGCTGTGGGTGACGAGGCAGCAGTTAATTGCGGGGATGCTACTCACCTGAACAAAAAACTCGATATCACTTTTGTGCGTCCAAATCCCGATGCCAGGATTATAATGTCTGAAGACGGAGGGGTGACAACCGGCACGCAAAGCAGAGCGGAAATTACCATAATCTCTCCGCAAGGCAAGAAAAAGAAAATCGTGGTGTATTCTACTGGCCAGATATCAATACCACAAGATGTTCCAACGCCATGAAATTCTCTAAAAAATTAAAACAAACAAGTGGTTTTACTTTAATCGAAATGATGGTGGCGGTTTCGATTTTTGCCATTGTCATGACCATCAGTATGGCCGCACTTTTGAATATTATTGCACTCAACAAGAAATCGCAGGCGGTAAAGACCATTATGAACAACTTGAACTTTGCCATGGAAGAAATGTCCCGCGATATTCGGTTCGGTCTTAATTATGAATGTAATAGTGTGGGATATTATGTTTTAAGTACCCCAGGGCATAACCATGCGGGGGATGGTTGTAATCCTCCTGGTACTCCATTTCATTACGTATCTTTCACATTTGAAGGAATAAGGGATCCGAACAAAATTGTTTACTATTATTTAAAATCACATGATGTGGGTACGGACACTAATTGTTCTCAAATTTGGAAATATACCACCAAGCCGGATGGGACATTGATAGGAAACAATCCCATTACTGCGCCGGAGGTATGCATCCAAGATACCCACGCTCCAACCTCTGATGATGGCATAAATGGTCTCAAATTTTACGTTTTAGACGCGAGTGTTTCTGATCTTGCTAATAAGCAGGCGAGGGTGCTTGTAATTGTTTCCGGCTATACAGGATCTGGAAAGAGTAAAACTATGTTCAATCTTCAAACCACGGAAACCCAGCGTCAACTAAATATCTGATGAAATATTTGATACATAAAAAAACAGATGATACGAAAAAGGGTTTCACCCTAGTTGAAACTCTGATGGCCATCTCCATTCTTATGATTGCCGTGATTGTCCCTTTGAGTATCGTGGCGAATGCTCTCCAGGCTTCCTACTTTGCCCGAGATCAGATTACTGCTGCATACCTCGCGCAGGATGTTATTGAATATGTTCGAAGTTTGAGAGATGGTGACGCTATAACGTCTGTGAAAACCACTTCGCCGCAAAACAGCTGGGCGAGTGCTCTCACAGCTTGTGCGGGTGCGAATGGTTGCGACATCGATACTATTAACGGTAACGTGGCAAGCTGGAGTGCCCCTTTGAAATATGACGAGTCTTCAGGCTTATACCATTCTTCGAGTGGATCTGGAGACGCGTCTCGATTTGCGAGAAAAGTAAAAATTTCAGGAAATGCGCCAGAATACAAAGTTGATGTTGAAGTAACGTGGACTGGAAGTATCGCAAGCAATGGCAACAGTAAAATCCAAGTGAGCGAGTCGCTCTTTAATGTCTGGCAATAAGAATGAATCCCGTTAGAAGCAACAAATATTTACATGCCATGTTTCATTTTGACCACCATAAGCTAAACATAGTAAGCTTCTAACGGGATGAAAAAGATTTTTCAAAAAAAGAACATACTTAAATATAAGAAGGGAATTACGGTACTTATTGCTGCTCTTGTGGCGAGTATCTTGCTCGCTATAGGCCTCTCTATTTTCAATACGACGGTGAAGGATCTCTTTTTTGCTTCTACCTCAAAACAGTCAGAGATCGCTTTTTACGCGGCTGATACGGCAGCGGAGTGCGCACAATACTTCGATATTGGTTTTCCAGGACAGGTGTTTGCTACGTCTTCCATTCCAATAGTCCCTGCTCCGACCAGTAGGTTTTGCGTGACTTTTGATATCACGAACCCTGGACAGAACGCATCTGGGAGTTATTGGGATCCAGGCACCCCAACCGTATCTTCTGCAACTACTAAATTCAAACTTCACTTCCCGAGTCCCATAAAGGCTTGTGCGGAAGTTACTGTGACGAAAGAGGGTCTTCCTGACGGAATAAATAGCAAGACTACGATAAGTTCTTTTGGTTACGACACTACCTGCGAAAAGATTTCCAACCCCCGCACAGTACAAAGAGGGATTCAGTTTAGTTACTAATACTTACAAAACCTTTTTTCGAAATGGGATTACACCTGCCCGGCTTTTTGCTAGTATAGAGCAATGCAGAAAGGCACAATTTCGAAGGAAATCATCGAGCGACTAGGCAAACTCAAGAAAACCATTGAGGAATTTCGCTATGCTTCGCATGTTTTGAACGAATCTCCTATTTCCGAAGAGGCGCTTGATTCGCTGAAACGCGAGCTTGTTGAGATTGAAACGAAATATCCGGAACTCATAACGGCCGACTCTCCAAGCCAGCGAGTTGCAGGAAAACCGCTCGAACAATTCAAAAAGGTGAAGCATAAAGTGGCGCAATGGTCGCTCAATGACGCTTTTACCGAGGAAGATATTAAAAACTTTGATGAACGAGTGAAGCGGTTCTTGAAAGACGCAGGAATCACAAAAACGCCTACTTATACATGCGAATTGAAAATCGATGGGCTCAAAGTAGTGCTTGAATACGAAAAAGGGCTTTTAAAAACCGCTGCGACTCGCGGAGATGGCGTTGTGGGGGAGGATGTAACAATGAATGTGCGAACAATCCAATCTGTACCAATTCGTCTCGCAGAACCGGTGAATTGTATTGTCGAAGGCGAAGTGTGGTTGGGAAAGAAACAACTCGAAAATTTAAACAAAGAACAAAAAAAGAAAGGGCTGGAGCCGTATGCGAATCCCCGAAATCTTGCAGCAGGGACCATCCGCCAGCTTGATCCGAAAATGGTGGAAGAGCGCAAACTTGATTCATTTCTGTACGACTTGGCAGAGTTCAATGGGAGATTACCAAAATCGCAGGAAGAAGAATTGAATTTTTTGAAAAAACTCGGGTTTAAAGTCAATCCGCACTTTACTCTCTGCAAAGATATCTCGGAAATTATCGCCTTCTGGAAGAAGTGGGAGAAAGCAAAAGAGAAAGAAAATTACTTGATCGACGGTGTTGTTGTGAAAGTAAATGAGATCGAATTTCAAGAAGCGCTTGGCTATACCGGCAAAGCTCCGCGCTGGGCTATCGCTTTCAAATTTGCCGCCGAGCAAGTGACGACTGTGGTGGAAGATATTACTCTTCAGGTAGGACGTACGGGAGTTTTGACGCCCGTTGCCCATTTACGCCCCGTTTCTGTTGCGGGCTCTACTGTCTCCCGAGCGACTCTTCATAATGAAGATGAAATAAAACGCCTCGATGTCCGAATTGGGGACACGGTAATTCTCCAAAAAGCGGGGGATGTTATTCCCGACATTGTGAAAGTGCTGACAGAAATGCGCACAGGAAAAGAAAAAGCATATAAATGGCCGACGCATGTTCCTGAATGCGGAGGAGATGGGAAGATAGAACGGATTCCCGGGCAGGCAGCGTGGAGATGTGTGAATAAAAATTCGTTCGCGCAACAGAAAAGAAAGTTCTATCATTTTGTTTCAAAGCACGCATATGATATCGAGCACGTGGGCCCGAAAAATATCGATGTGCTTCTCGATAACGGACTCATCGCAGATTTTGCAGATATTTTTACATTGAAACGGGGCGATCTACTGGCGCTTCCGCGTATGGCAGAAAAGTCGGTAGACAATATGCTCTCTTCGATCCAGATGGCACGAAAAGTCCCATTTGCTCGCTTTATTATTTCTCTCTCGATTCCGCAAGTGGGTGAGGAGACCGCGAATGATCTGGCAGACCATTTTGGAAAGCTTTCGAAATTGCAAGAAGCGAATTTTGAGACATTGCAATCAATTTATGGAGTAGGGGATGTGGTGGCAAAATCAATCGTGGAGTGGTTCCAAGACAAACATAACCAGAAACTCGTTAACAGGCTTCTTGAGCAGGTGAAAATTATTTCTCCAGAAAAAAAGGAGGCCGGCTCGCTGTCGCTCGCCGGCAAAACTTTTGTGCTTACGGGTACCCTTTCTTCATTAGATCGAGATCAAGCCGGGGCGAAAATCAGAGCGCTTGGAGGAAATGTCTCAAGTTCCGTATCAAAAAATACTTCATATGTGGTTGCGGGAGAAAGCGCTGGGTCAAAATATGATAAGGCGATAGAACTTGGTGTGCCAGTTTTGAATGAAGAAGCGTTTTTGAAGATGCTAAAAAACTGATATAGTTACGGCTATGATTTCCACACAGGACATAGAAAAGCTTGCGAATCTCGCTCGAATCGAGCTCAAAGATGATGAGAAAGCAGTACTCGCAAAGGAGATCGACGGTATTTTGGGCTACATCGATGAGATAAAAACCGCCGGTTCGAAAGATATTGTTCGAGCAAAAGAGCCTGTCAGAAATGTGTTCCGAGACGATAAAGATGCACATGAATCCGGCGCTCATACTGATGCGCTTGTTGCGGAATTCCCGAGAAAAGAGGGAAACTATTTGAAAGTGAAGAAGATCTTGTAACGTGTAGCGCGCAACGTATAACGAATTTGATTCCCGTTACACGTTACAAGTTATACGTTACACCAGTACACAATGAAAATAAATTTAGAAAACTTAACAATAAAATCTGCACATGACGCTCTTGTCCACGGTGACTTTACTGCAGTGGAGCTTGCCGAGACATATCTTGCGGAAATAAAAAAGAAAAATACAGACCTAAACGCTTATTTGGAAATATACGATGATGTCCTTCTACAAGCAAAAGAAGCTGACAAAATAATGAAATCAGGGAAAGCGGGAATGCTTACCGGAATTCCGCTTGCTATCAAAGACAACATCTTAATAAAAGGACGTACCGCAAGCTCCGCCTCAAAAATGTTGGAAAAATATCTTGCGACTTATGATGCTACTGCGATTGAAAAGCTCAAAAAAAGCGGAGCTGTTTTCCTTGGGCGTACCAATATGGATGAATTTGCTTTAGGCGGTTCAACAGAAAATTCTGCATTTGGTGTGACGAAAAATTCTCACGACGCAACGCGGGTTGCTGGAGGGACGTCCGGTGGTTCGGCGGTGGCAGTCGCTTCTTCCATAGCTTTAGCTTCTTTAGGATCTGATACTGGCGGTTCGATCCGCCAGCCGGCAAGTTTCAACGGTGTCGTGGGGTTGAAGCCCACCTATGGAGCAGTCTCTCGGTCTGGCCTTATGGCAGCGGTTTCATCTTTTGACCAAATTGGTCCAATTACAAAGACAGTCACCGATGCAGAGATTCTTTTTCATGCAATTCGCGGGAAAGATGTTCTTGACGGAACTACTATCGACGAAGGGACGTATCCAAAGTTGCCTTTGAAAGGAAAGAAAAAATCTATTATCGGCGTTCCGTTTTCTTTCATGAAGCAGGGAGGAATTGAGAAAGATGTCTTGGCGAATTTAGATGAGTCGGTAAAAAAGCTGGAATCGCTCGGGCATGAGGTGAAAGATATTTCTTTGCCAAGTATGAAATATTGCTTGTCTGTATATTACATTCTGAACTTCGCAGAAGTGTCCTCAAACCTCGCTCGCTTTGATGGAGTAAAATACGGCCTTCATTCGGAAGGGGACAATCTCACCAAAGATTATTTCCAAACTCGAGCGTTTGGTTTTGGAAAAGAAGTCCGTCAAAGAATAATTCTCGGTACCTACGTTCTCTCCACTGGTTATTACGACGCATACTACAACAAAGCGAATATTGTCCGCGGACTTCTCAAAGAGGATTTTAGAAAGGCCTTTGAAACCGTGGATTTGATTCTGACTCCGACTACTCCATCTCCGGCGTTTAAAATTGGAGAGAAGGCCAATGATCCGGTGCAGATGTATCTTGCAGACATCTTTACTGTAACAGCGAATCTTGTTGGTACTCCAGCAATCTCGGTTCCGTCAGGCTTTTCAAAAACAAAAGAGGGAAAAAATTTGCCTCTCGGCATTCAGTTCACAGCTAATCACGGCCGAGAAGAACTCCTTTTTGCTGTGGGTAAAGAATTTTTAGGCGAGTAGTTTCTTGATATAATAGTTCCATACAACCATGGACCCCTCATCTTCTTTTCTGGAATATTTCTTCGGCTCGATCATTGATTTCATTACGAACTTTTCTGTATCGGATATTCTTGATTCTCTTAGTTCATTTTACGCGACTGTAAAAATTATCGGGATCATTTTGAGTCTCATCCTCATTTTTTTGTGCATCTATGCGGAAATAAATCTTCTTCGTGTTGAAAGAGAAGAGGATGAACACGAACGGCATCTTCGCGAACACTACAAAGCTCATCATGGCCACGGGAGCGGCCAGCCGTACACCAATACCCGATGGCTCAAGATCGTCGACCATATCAATTCTAAAAATCCGAGCGATTGGCGTCTTGCCATTCTTGAAGCAGATATTATTCTGGACGAAATGCTCTCAAAGATGGCGTATCATGGAGAAACCGTGAGCGATAAATTAAAATCTATTGATGAGAGCCAAATTTCTTCGATAAACAGCGCATGGGAAGCGCATAAAATACGAAATGCCATTGCTCATGAAGGAAGCGACTTTTTGATCTCGGAGAGGGAAGCGAGGCGCGTGATAGGCCTGTACGAAAAGGTATTTAAGGAGTTTCATTTTATCTGACAGTTTCCTCTCGGGCTTGTCTTGCAAAAAGCAATTTTTGCGGTATAATTTCGTCTTGTTTATAGCGGGGTAGGGTAACAGTATCCCGTCAGGCTCATAACCTGAAGATTGTCGGTGCGATTCCGACCCCCGCAACAAGAATAGAAAAAACCCTCACATATGTGAGGGTTTTTTCTATTCTTGTTGCTGGAGGGAGAAGGCAAACTGCTTTGCCTTCGGTCGGAATCGCAGGACGGAATATGTCGACATCAGTAGATGTCGACCATGAGTCGGGGTAGCGAAAATTTTTGCCTGGGCAAAAATTATTCGTGACCTATTCCGACCCCCGACAAGAAAATTATCTGCATCCTATTCCGTCCCTCAACAAAAATTACTCGTGACCGAATTTCCGACCCTTACAGGGTCAGTTGCACTTTCCATATGTTTTCCCTCACCTCACTTTCAAAATTTGATACAAACTAAAGACAACTCCTGAATTTACCATAACTGCGCCGGCAATGAGTGACCAGTCGTGGTAATAAATACCTTTCACGAAAAGGACGCATTGAACGATAAAAACCGCGATAGGTAGGACAACAGAGACATGGTCAGCACTTTTTGCCTTATGCACAATCCAGCCTTGATTGTAGTATCCGATAGCTACGATCACCCAGCCGATCGCAAGCACAATACTCCAAACGACTTGAGAGTTCCAAAAAATGTTGAATCCGACTAAACGGGTGTAAGCAAAAAGAGTACCCAAAACGACAAACAGCGCGCTCAGTGCTATCTCTGCATGTATTTTTTTCATTGATTCATTATAACAGAAACGGCGATTTGAATTTTAAAATAAAAACCCCTCGCACTGACGAACGTGCGAGGGCTTTGTCTGTGTATAGTATTTTCTGTGAATGTGCTTATTTACAATGGCGGTGGATAGCGTCTAACCGTGAATTTCTGGGCCCAACGATTTGGCACGGGTGCCATACAGCCCATGGAGATGATTTCGCCGAAACCATCACCGCGATCACAACAGAACAGATGACCAGGTCGAAGGCGTGATTCTATCGGCAAGAGTTGCTCTACCTCCTCGCCGTCTTCGAAACCCTTCACATCAGAGATAGTGAAGGGTTTCGGGTTTCCTCGTTGCGGTTGCCACATAACGGCTGGTTCTTGCCGGCGAACCACCAACACTTCCTCCAGTGTTGTTGCCTTCCACATCTGGTGGTGATCATTAAATTGCCACCAGTGCTGGCCACAAAACGGGCAGACCCAGGTTTTGTCATCCACTCCGCAGCCAGAGGGCAATTCTCTTTTCCCTCGAGAATCACCCGAAAGCGATTTACACCGCTTGCAGGGTCCCGAGGCGAATCGTACTCCGAGATCGACGCCAGACTCCCGGACCACATCAATGAACTTCTCTCCTTCTTTGTCCTCGGTGCCGAAAAGTTTCGTGTCATCCTTGACCTTGGCGAGGGCAAGAATGAACGGACCCCAGAAGTTAGAGCATCCGTTTATCTTCGCCATTTCTGGCGGATGTACGAAATCCAGACGCGGGACGTCGCATTGGCAGAAGAGGATGTGGGTCAAGTCTGCCACGACGGTCCCAACTTCTGTGCCGTATCCACGCAACAGGAGTGCTATTCGTGCAGGCTTGCCTGTTGTTTCGGGGTCGACGGTGCGCAAGAAAGCCCAGATCAGAGTATCAATCTGGACAGTTGATGACCAACATTCGATGCGGGTTGGTGGCGGAACCCTTTGCTGGACAGGAAAGTTGCAACAAACAGCAACATTCTCTTTCGCGAAGGTAACCACTTTCGCTGGTACAGAAACTTCATCCTGCGGGTCCTTTGAAGATCCCATGGCGTCCTGCCTTTCTTTTTCTGAGACCGATTCTTTATGAGAACACATCGCAGCACAATGCTACGGTATTCGAAAATTACAGTAGTTTTTGTACTTTGTCAATTTATTTTAGTAGAAGGGATTCGTTTGGGAATAAATTTGCTGAGGGGCGCTTTTCCCTACGGGAACAGTATCCCGATTGGATTTTTCCTACGAAAAAATGCTCAATCGGTTTCAGCATCCACTTGGGCGCTTCGGCTTACAGCCGCAGTACCCTCATTGGATTTTTTCTACGAAAAAATGCTCAATGAGGCGTCAGCACCCATGAGGAAGTGACCTTGGTCACTTCCTCAGCCCGCAAGCAAAAAGTCCCTTTCGGGACTTTTTCTTGCGCGGCTGATGGGTGCTGACCCCACGACCTCTCCCGTGACAGGGGAGCGTTCTACCGTTGAACTACAGCCGCATTGGTGGACTATAAATGTAGCAGATTTGCCGCTCTTTCGCAAAAAGGTGTCGATGAGTGGAATCGGACCACTGTCTAGGGCTTATGAGTCCCTCGTTCTACCATTGAACTACACCGACTTGTATTTCTCGTTCTACCATTGGTCACAAATATTTTTCTGCTGAAAAATTTCGCGACCCCGGCTCGGCACCTATGTGCCTCCGCCTTTAAAATGCTCCATGTATTCGCATTTTAACTACACCGACATACATTCTCTGAGTGTTTCATTGGAGAATATTGGAGAGCGTAGCATAATTTGGGCTTTAAATGAAGCACTGACGAGCTTTTTCTTTCCACAGGTTTCCTTTGTTCTCATGTGGTATCACGGTATAATAAAAGAGAAAAAAGAACGTCTCGTCGGCGTTTTTAAAGAGCTCATACAAAATAATGAAAAAACTATCCTATTTATTTCTTCTCTCTCTTTTAGTTTCTGCATCGATGCTAATCCAAACCGCTTCTTCTGTTCAGGCGGCAGATTATCTCGATAATCCACAGGTGAATGTTGCGGAGATCAACCTTCTCTCGGAGACCTTTCAGAGTGGGGACACGGTCGTCGGCACGTTTACCGTTGTAAACCAAAGTCCTATAGATGTTCCCAACATCTTCTACACGATTTCGCTTGTGGGGAATTATGAGGACGGTATTCCGGGAGATAGTTATGATACAAAAACATTCGGGCCGATCTCGCTTAAAGCTCAAGAGGTGAGAAGCGTTCCTTTTTCGTACAAACTTCCCGAGGCGGTAGGCGGAACGAATTTGGGAATTCAAATCAGGAATTTCTTAAAAAGCGGTGTTCCTATGGGTTGGCAAGACGCTCCCATAACTGTTACGGGGGGAAGCGCTTTTGCTAAAGTTACTGATGCGTATGTTGCGATTGGCCAGAGACAATTCGGTGTGCAAGAAGGTCCGGTGGTGAAAAGGGGTCAGTCAGCTTCACTCGTTGTCGCGTTATCTAATACGGGTACGGCGGCGATTTCCGTCACTCCGAAAATTTCGATTTTTGCCCAATCAATGCTCGGGAAACAAGTCACTACCCAAACCGGCGCTTCTCTTGATTTGCCCGCAAAGACCGGGAAAACCTCGACAATGTTATTACCCGTCTTCGATTACGCCGGAGGAGTGTATGCAGGAAGTGTTTCTTTTCTTGATGCAAATGGCGTTGCCCGAGCTCCTTCAATTCAATTCCGTTATATTGTTGCTGGCGATATTGGAAGTATCCAGTCCATCACTACAAAAAGTTCTTCCGTAAAATCCGGAGATATTATTTCTCTCATCGCAAACATCACTGGGGCGCCCTATGACATAGAGACAGGAGAGAGTATTGCTACTGGTACGGCGATGCTTAGTATTTCTGTTTTCAATGAAAAAGATGAACTGGTCGGGAAAAATAACGCTATGACTGTTGATTTAAGCGATTCAATAGCGCAAGCTGTGCAGATCGACGCACTGGCAGATGCAAAAGCGCTTCGAGTTGAATCGTCCCTTTCCTATAATGGTGCAGTACTCTCTTCGTATAATCAGCCTCTTTCAAGCAACTACGATGAAGAAAAGGCAAATGCTCTTATCAACGAGGGAAATAAGTTGCCAATTGTTCCTATTGCGGTTGTGGTAGCTATTATTCTTATAGGAATCTTAGTTGTCATCGCTGTGTTTAAGAAAAAAGTGCAACCGACCGCGCTGGTGCTTATTTTCGCGGTAGGAGTTTTAGGATTAGTATTTTACGGCGGGTCGCCTTCACTCAGAGCGGCAAATAAAGCTTCAAATGGTTCTTCTAGCATAGCGGCACTTAATGCTGCGGAAAGGGAAGCGGCCGCGCAAGCGAGAAAGGACGCTGCTGCAGCAAAAAAAGCGGCAAGACTAGCTGCAAAGCCGATTATCGCCGCTTTTCTCAAAGTGGACGGTAAAAAAGTATTTGCTGCGCTAAATAAACAGGTTGCAAATGGCAAGAAGCCTGCATGGGAAGATATCGTCGCAAATGTGGAAGCGGGGCGCGGGGTGCCGGCCGTTGATGTTGATAATCAGGTGAATGTAAATCAGAAAAATGGGAAGGAGACTGCTCATACTATTGCCCCATCAGTTTATGGATCAATAGCAGTCAACACAGACGGTACGTACAATGTTGTGCTTAATGTTTTTAGTCCCGCTTGTGGGAATTCCCCGGGAGACATTACAGCAGAGCTTTTGAGTGTGCCTGGAAATCCTTTGCCTGCGGCATCAAGAGTTAAAACCAAAAGAGCGGGAGGCCATACATTTCTTGTAAGCGAATCAACCTTCTCTTTCGGACCTTTTGTTATGCCGACTGAACCAGGAACTTATGAAGTTGTAGGAAGGGTCACAAATAAAGTGAATTTGGGTCAGCGTGTAGGGATTACTGATTTCCATATCTCTTTCACTGTTCCTGGGCAAAATATTTGTACTGATCCTGAAGCGATCAATAACGGTGAAGAGGGGGATTGTTCCTACAATTCACTTTGTACTGATGTAAATGCTGACAATACTGGAGAACCAAGGCCTTGCCGATATAGCGAGGCGACGCCGACTCCTGTGGGAGTAACTCCAACGCCGGAGGTAGAATGTGATGGTATCCACGGCGATGCAACTTGTCCGACTCCAACTCCGGTACCCCCAGCGTGTAATTTCGATGATCATATTCTTGTAGACAACGTCTGCGTGCCGAGACCAGCTCCCGCGGTGATTCAAAATATGACTTTCAGAGCAAATCCAGCTCTTATCTCAAAAGGGAATCAGTGCAACCTTGAAGTAAGTGTTGGTAGTAATTACAGGCCGACCTGTTCTATAACCGGAGCCGGATTCGCGAGTCCGAACGAGTCATTTGCTGTTGATACTACAGGAGCGGTACAAGCAGATGGATCTGTTATTGCGACATTTACTGGCGCGCACGCATCTAACTTAAGCGGAGGAATTCAAACAACCCAAGTCTATTCATTGACCTGTACGTCTTGGAATGGAATAGAATCGCCGAATCCTGTGCGAAATGGAGATAGGGTTACACAAACACTGACGACCAATTGCAGAGTTATTCCTTCAGGTGCGGAAGAGTAGGTTCGCAGAGCTTTCGAATCAATCTCAAAAGGAAAACCGCCCGAAGGCGGTTTTCCTTTTGATTGAAAATCTCCCATAAATAGACTATTCTTACGTAGTTCTTTGTATGAATTCATAAGCCGATGTAGGTAAAGTTGGGGTGGGACCCAACTTTACAGACGGAGCCCGACGGGGCGAGTCGGGTGAAGAAGCGAAGCTTCTGCAAGACCTTGAGCGTTCTGTAATCAGAAGGCGAAAGGTGTACAGAATCTGTAGGATTCGCGGAATTTTTCAGTAGAAAAATCTGTGACCAGTTGGTAGAGTGTCAAGAAGAAGGCCGAAAGATTTTAGAAAAATACTTTTGACCCCAGAGTTTTTTATAAGCCGATGTAGCTCAGTTGGTAGAGCACGTCATTGGTAATGACGAGGTCTCCGGTTCAATCCCGGACATCGGCTCTATATTGCCATCCTAGCTCAGTTGGTAGAGCACCACTTTCGTAAAGTGGGGGTCCCGAGTTCGATCCTCGGGGATGGCTCCCAAATTGCCACAGGAGAATTTAGATGCTAGATTAAAATCTGATGCAGAAAGTGACGGTTCAGCATTGATCGTCCACAAGTTCTGTCGCCTTTCGGGGCGGGTTAGTACAACCCGGTAGTAGCGCCCGATTGAGCCCTCAGGAGTAATCTCTGTTTTCGAGGTATAGCGCGAGCTGTACGTTTTTCTCGAAAGAGGGAAGACCATAGTGATCATGGTCAGCCGCGTCTGGGTACGTCCCGGCGGCAATTTTTTTTGTCCTGATTTTACGCTATACTCTTGCTTATGGTTACGCGTGAAGATAAAGAATCAAAAATTAAAGAACTCGAGGCAAGCATGTCAGCGCCCGATTTTTGGGCTGACAAAAATCGGGCGCAAGCTGTTATCAAAGAGATTCAGACTCTGAAAGAAGAACTTACAGGAGTCGGGAAATTCGATAAAGGCGACGCTATCGTAACTATTTTTTCCGGCGCCGGCGGGGATGATGCAGAAGATTTTTCTGGAATGCTCTTTCAGATGTACACCAAATACGCAGATAAAAAGGGTTGGGGAATGGTGATTCTTTCTCAAAACGAAAACGATCATGGCGGATATCGAAACATCTCTTTTGAAATTTTGGGGAAGGAGGTCTATGGTACGCTTAAAAATGAATCGGGGGTGCATCGTCTCGTGCGCATTTCTCCCTTTGGCGCAAAAGGCATACGACAGACTTCTTTTTCACTCGTAGAAGTTTTACCGAAATTTGAAAAGATGGATGAAATTGAAATTCCTCCCCAAGATATTAAAATCGAAACTGCAAAAGCCGGCGGTCCTGGCGGGCAAAATGTAAATAAACGCGAGACGGCAGTGCGAGCGGTGCATACCCCAACAGGATTTTCTGTCCATGTGACGAGCGAGCGCTCGCAGGCGCAAAATCGCGAGAAGGCAATCGCGATGATAAAAGCAAAAATTTATAAAAAGCAGGAAGACGACAGAAAGAAAAAAGAAAAAGGGATGGCGATAAGTTCCTCGACTGATATCGAGTGGGGAAGCCAGATCCGCTCGTATGTGCTTCATCCTTACAAGATGGTGAAAGACCACAGAACGGAAGCGGAAACTTCAAATGCTGATAAAGTTCTTGCTGGGGATCTCGATCTTTTTATTGAAGCCGAGAAAGGTCTCTAGATCTCTCGTAAAGAGAGGTGATTTTTTAATGGAGGGTGTTATACTGTAGAAGTGTCTCTTTGTGAGTTCATCCAGTATTTTTCCTAATGATCTATTTCGAAAACGTATCTAAAGTGTATGGCGATAACTCCGTGGCTCTCTCTGACGTGAGCTTTAAGGTGTTGCCAAAAGAATTCGTATCCATCGTTGGACATTCCGGCGCTGGCAAGACGACTCTCCTTAAAATGATATTTGCCGAGGAACGTCCGACTTCCGGCAAAGTATTTCTTGAATCCGTGGATATCGAAAGACTCAAGAGAAAAGAGGTAAGTCAGCTACGCCGCCGCATCGGCACAGTGTTTCAGGATTTCCGGCTTCTTCCCGACAAAACAGCCTACGAAAATATCGCTTTTGCCATGGAAGCTTCAGGGAGGACTGACGAGGAAATCGCGGCTGATGTCCCGCACGTGCTTGAACTGGTGGGGCTTGGGGACAAAGTATTGAATTTCCCACGGGAGCTTTCTGGCGGAGAAAAACAGCGTGTAGCAATCGCTCGAGCGATCGTCAATCAGCCGGATATTTTGATTGCCGATGAACCGACAGGGAACCTTGATCCCATAAATACGCTTGATATTGTCCAAATTTTAAAGAAGATTCATGAGCTTGGCACGACCGTCATCCTTACAACTCACAATAGAGGAGTGGTGGATTCGGTTGGCGGCCGAGTTATCACAATGGATATGGGGAAGATCGTCCGCGACGATAAAGACGGCAAGTATATTTTATAAATAAAAATCAATTATGCTTTGGACAAAAATAAAAAGAGTGTTTCGAGCAGGGTTCACCAGTTTCTGGAGGAATGGTTTCGTTTCACTCGCATCTGTGCTCGTTCTTATCGTCACTCTTTTTGTCATCGGCTCTCTTATCTTTGCTTCCGCAACGCTTTCTTCAACCCTCACCCAAATTCAAAATAAAGTCGATATCAACGTTTATTTCGTGACAACGGCGAGCGAAGACGACATTCTCTCTCTCAAGAAAACACTTGAAGCATTGCCGGAAGTTGCCCACGTCGATTATATTTCGCGGGATAAAGCCCTCGCCGATTTCAAAGAAAAACACCAGACAGATCAGCTGACTCTTCAGGCGCTCGACGAGCTCGGAGACAATCCACTTGGCGCAGTTTTGAATATTAAAGCAAAAGATCCGTCTCAATATGAAGGCATTGCAACGTTCCTTAATGGGAAAAACGCTCTTTCAAGCGATGGTAATACAATCATTGATAAAGTTAATTATTTTCAAAATAAAATCGCTATCGATAGACTTACCCGCATTATCCAGGCAGGACAGAAGCTTGGGTTTACTCTTACGATTATTTTAGCTATTATATCGGTGCTTATCACATTCAATACAATTCGCCTGGCAATTTACACCGCGCGCGAAGAAATTTCCGTGATGAGGCTTGTGGGAGCAAGCAACCGCTATATCCGGGGGCCGTTCGTTGTTACAGGGATTTTCTACGGACTTATCTCCGCTCTGTTTACCCTAGTTCTTTTTTATCCGATCACTTTTTGGCTTGGGCCAAAAACGGAGAATTTCTTTACAGGCATCAATATTTTTGATTACTATAAAGCGAATTTTGGGGAGATTTTCCTCATTATCACGTTGTCAGGGATTTTCATCAGTGCAGTATCAAGTTTTTTGGCGACAAGAAAGTATTTGAAAATTTAACCGAATTTATATGAAAAAACAAAACCACAAATATATATTTGTGATAGGAGGGGTTATGTCCGGAGTAGGGAAAGGCATCGCGACATCTTCTATCGGTCGAATCCTCGAAGCTAAGGGCTTCAATGTCAATCCGATCAAGATCGATCCGTATCTCAATGTTGATGCGGGAACTATGAACCCCACCGAGCATGGTGAGGTTTTCGTTTTAAATTCGGGCCTTGAAACTGACCAGGATATGGGCAATTATGAGCGCTTTATGGAAAAGGATCTTACGCCGGAAGACTATATGACAAGCGGAATGGTGTATAAGACGGTGATCGATCGTGAGCGCTCGCTTGGCTATGCTGGTAAATTTGTTGAGGCGATTCCGCATATTACGAATGAAATCAAAGAGCGGATTATCAGAGCGGCAAAAGTAAATAAATCAGACATCTCTCTTATTGAGATTGGGGGAACGGTCGGCGATTATCAGAACATTCTCTTTATTGAAGCTGCGCGAACTTTGAAGATCAGAAATCCTCACGATGTTTTCTTTGTGCTTGTGAGTTATCTTCCTGTCCCTTCAAAGCTCGGCGAGATGAAGACGCGTCCGACTCAGAATGCTGTGCATCAGCTTAATTCCTATGGAGTTCAGCCGGATATGATCATCGCGCGAAGCCACATTCCGCTTGATAAAAAAAGAAAGCAGAAGATTGCCATCTGGTGCAGTATTTCGGAAGAAAATGTGATTTCCGCTCCCGATGTTGATAGTGTGTACGATGTTCCAGTCAATTTTGACAAAGACAAAATCGGAGAGATTATTCTTAAAAATCTCGGCCTTACCGCCCCTAAAAAGGGAGATGTGCTCAAAGATTGGAAAAAATTCGTTGCTAAGACCAAAAATGGCACCTCAACTCTGAAGATTGCGGTAGTTGGAAAATATTTTGATACAGGAGACTTCTTTCTCTCCGACGCGTATATCTCTGTCATCGAAGCAGTAAAGTTCTCCGCATATTGGCAGAATGCAAAAGCTGACCTTACCTGGATAAACTCGAAAGATTTTGAAACCGGAAAATTAAAAATTGAAGCATTACGAGAATACGATGGCATTATCGTTCCTGGAGGTTTCGGTTCTTCTGGAATCGAAGGGGTCATTGAAACTATCCGTTTCGCTCGTGAGAAGGGTATTCCATACTTCGGACTTTGCTACGGAATGCAGCTTGCTGTTGTAGAGTTTGCTCGAAACGTTGTTGGGCTCAAAGATGCCAATACCACAGAAATTAATCCAAAAACAAAATATCCCGTTATCGACATTATGTCCGATCAGAAAGTGCTTCTTGCAAACGGGAATTATGGAGGTTCGATGCGCTTGGGTTCCTATCCGGCACATTTGAAAAAAGGCACTGTTGCTATGAAAGCGTATGGAAAAGCAAAAATAAGCGAGCGGCATCGACATCGCTATGAAGTAAATCCTGAATTCATAACGCAAATCGAAGAACAAGGTTTGGTATTTTCTGGTATGTCACCATCAGGAAAACTTATGGAAATCGCAGAGCTTCCAGAGTCAGTGCATCCATTCTTTCTTGGAACGCAGTTTCATCCGGAATTTCTCGCGCGACCTCTCTCTCCGCATCCTCTGTTCTCAGCGTTTATTGCGGCATGTCTCAAGGTGAAAAAATAAAGACGAAAAACTGGCTCCGGCCAGTTTTTTTATCCTTCGACATTTCGAATAAAATTTGCTATAAATTTTGTCGTAATAGTACATCGTCTCTGGCGAACCGGAGACAAATCCGTGCCTCTATCTAGGGGCTAGTCTGTGAGGGAGGGAAGTTATGGCCGCTGGTATCTGTGACCTGTGCAGGAGTCCCGTGAAATCGGGAGGGAATCGGCACCGCGCAGGCGGGTGTTCCTTCCAGGGCGGGCGCCGCAAACGGCCGGTTCGGTCGACGAAGCTGCATAGGCGGCATCTCGTTCCGGCGTAGTCAAATTGAGCCACACAGTGAGACTATGTCTCACTGTGTGGCCGTTTTATTTAAGTGGATTTTTCGTCATTTTTCGTATAAGCTGGTTTAGTATTATGGGCTTAGTTCTGTTTCTGTAATTGAATTGCGGGTTCGTCTAATGGTGGGAATGAAAAGCAAACTGCTTTGCTTTTCATCCGGTTCTTTAATAAGAAATCGTCATTGTTTTTTATGGGTAAAGCTGCGGGATCGTCTAACGGTAGGACGTCGCTCTCTGGAAGCGAAAATTTTGGTTCGATTCCAAGTCCCGCAGCTTTGGCCGGAAAAAATAGACGATAGGGACCTCTCTCTGGAAATGATCAGTACCAAACAAGTCACTGGTCGTGTAACGACCGAGACTCCCTGACCCCTCCAAAATAATTTGATATAATAGCAATATGAACACAAATACATTCGCACAAGAATTCCTTAGAGAATTAAAAACAGAAATCGCCGCTTCCCGTAAGTGTATCGAGAGAATTCCTGAAAGTGTCTTTAACTATAAGCCTCATGAAAAATCCATGGCGATGGGATATCTGACCGTTATTGTCGCTGAAGTTCCTAGATGGATTGCGATAACCATAGAAAAAGGTGAAATAGATTTTGCAACGTGGGAAAAATATAAACTTACTACAAATGCGGAACTCGTAAAATATTTTGATAAAAATGTTGAGTGGGCAGAGAACGCTCTGAAAAATACTACCGATGAAGCTTTAGAAGAGATGTTTTACCTCAAAATGGGTGGGAAAGAACTTATGAAATCTTTAAAGAAGGAAAGCGTGAGTAGCCAGATCAATCACTGGATTCATCATCGCGGACAGCTTACGGTATATATGCGTCTCAATAATATCCCCGTACCTTCTATCTACGGCCCCTCTGCTGACGAGAATACGTTTAAATAGGGATCACATCATAGCGATTATGATCTCCCAAACTGAAATCAAAGATTTCGATAAAAAGTTCGATGTTGTCAGCGCTTTTGTGGAACATAAAGGGAGAATATTGCTTTTGCATCGGCAAGATCACAAACCTCAAGGCGATACCTGGGGAGTTCCGGCGGGCAAGGTAGACGAAGGCGAAAATTTTCTCGAAGCTCTCGTGAGAGAAGTGCAAGAAGAAATCGGTTTACTATCTAAAAAAGATAACTATATTTCCTTGGGAAGTTATTATGTAAGATACCGCGACTATGATTTTTTATATCACTCCTATCGCGTGATTCTGAAAGACGAGCCCAAACTGGCCCTGAATCCAAAGGAGCATAAAGATTTTCGATGGGTCGAGCCTAAAGATGCTTTAGGATTTAATTTAATTCAGGATGAAGATATGTGTATCAAATGGGCTTATGGAATAAAATAGAGTATATAATCAAACTATGCCCCCAGAAATTCTAAACTATATAAAAACAGAGCGGGTAGGTGTGCTGGCAGTAGAAATGCTTGATGGGTCACCCCACGCTGCAACAGTGCACTTTGCTCATACTGAAAATCCGCTTGTATTTTATTTTGAAACCTATCGTGAATACCGAAAAGCCGAACCTCTTTTCAGCAGAGAAGTTACGAGGGCTTCTTTTGTCATTGGTACTGACGAGAGGATCATGAAGACACTTCAGTTCGATGGTATCGTACAACTTTTAAAAAAAGATGAGATGGAAATTTTCGATTCAGTGTATCTTGGAAAGTTTCCAGAGAAAAAAGAGAAATCAAAAGATCCAAAGTTTGTATTTTTCAAATTCATTCCTAACCGGTGGAGATTTACGGATTGGAAAACTCCGAATGGTAAGGCGATTTTGACTTCGAAATAAATTAAAACGACATATGCCGACCCCTGTCATTTGTTTTGGCCAGCAACCCTGTGGGATTTTCCCCAAGCGTTTTCTCTATGCAAAGACACAGACCGCTCGGAAATTGCAAAAGGAGATTGGCGGGAAAATTGTCTTTTTCTATCACGACAGCGACGCTGATTATCGAGAAACAATCACTATCCTTGAGGATTTGAAAACAAGGGAAGAGGGACGATTGAATTTTACCCAGGAGAACAAAATTCAGAAAAAATATTCTCCGCTGTATCTCAAAAAGATTCCTGTCGGATGGAAAGGGGAGATTTTACGAAAATTGCCCCGTTTTGTCGGTAAAAAAATGATAGATATTTTCGCGGATGCTATAGGAGACAATGCTGCGGATTTTTGTCTCGATATGTACAAACGGATGGGACTTCTCGAGGGAATTGAAGTCATGCGCTCATCAGACAAAGATTTTCGTGCTGAAGCGTCGGAGTTATCAGAGTTTTTCGCTGATATCCCATACGAGGGAGAAATTGTGCGCGCTGAAATGCACGAAGGGAGCTTTCGTCTTCATGAAGGTGGAGGGAAATATTTTACGATTCCTGCACCTGTGAAAATCGAGAAGTGGCAGAAAAATCCAGGGCGTGATGAGCGTTTTGCTTGGATGCAATCGGTAATTCGTGGCACGCACTACATTTCTGGAGCGGGCGAGGGTGCGTATCTTAAAAAGCCAGATTTTCCCGAAGTTACTTTTGTAGATCGGCAGGAAATAGAAAAAAGCGAGTATGCCTATATTGGTGAAGTGTAGTAAACTTATTAATCAAGATCGCAATTAAATTCTATGTCTAAAAAAATTCTTGCATTTGGTGCGCACCCAGACGATGTCGAATTTGGCTGTGCGGGGCTTCTTATTAAAGAGATCGAATCGGGTTCACAAGTTAAAATTGTTGTCTGCTCGCTTGGAGAAGCGGGGACGAACGGCACTTCAGAGGGTCGCCAGAGGGAAGCAGAAATGGCAGCGAAGCTCATCGGTGCAGAGATTGAATTTATATCATTAGGGGGAGATTCGCATATGGAAAACACTCCCGAAAATGCGTTTAAGCTTGCAAAGATCATCCGCGAATACAAGCCAAACATTGTTCTCTCCACCTCATATTTCGAGAATCAGCATCCAGATCATTATGCTCTTTCTCAAATGGCTCGCTCCGCTTCTCGTCTTGCTCGTTACGGCGGATTAGAGGAATTAAAAAAACTTCCTTCTCATACTATCGAGAGCCTTTATTTTTATCCATCAAGCCATGGATTCGAGAAAAAACCCGATATCATTATCGATGTTTCGGCGCAGTATGATACATGGATGAAGGCTGTCGCGCTCCATGAAAGTCAGATGAAAACAAAAAATTATATGAATATGATCGAAAGCCGTGCAAAAGCCTACGGCGCCTCGATTGATGTCAAATATGCAACAATACTTTGGGTGAACGATGCGATTCGAACCAATACTCTGTCTCAACTGGGTTCTTCCGCGAGAAATTATTAAAATGGGATTTTTTACTACTTCAAAGAAGGAGACTTCAAAGTCTCTTAAAATAGGAATCGTCTGCTATCCATCCGTCGGCGGGAGCGGGATTGTGGCGACTGGGCTTGGAAGCGAACTCGCAAAGAGGGGACACGAAGTTCATTTTTTAAGCTATGATCCGCCCTTCGCGCTCGATAGGAAATTACCGAATATCTTTTTTCATAAAGTTGATTTCAACGGCCACGAGCTTTTTAAATACCCAGATTATACGCTCCCACTTGCAGTGAGGATTGTGGATGTATGTAAAGAATTCAAGCTCGATATTTTACACGTGCATTATGCCGTGCCACATGCCACTGCGGCACTTCTGGCGAAAGATATTGCAGACGAGGAAAAGATTCCTTTTCCAAACATAATCACGACCCTTCACGGCACTGACATTACCCTTCTCGCGCTGGACAAAACAGTGATGCCAGTTATCAAGTATTCTATTGAAAGTTCGTGCGGAGTTACGGCAGTTTCAGAAAGTTTGAAAAAAGATACGATAAAAAATCTTGATACCAAAAAACACATCGAGGTTATTCATAATTTCTATACTCCAAAGAAAATAACAAAAAGCACCGAGGAAGTGAGGAAAGAGATCGGGGTGGCCAGTACAGATTTCCTAGCAATTCATCTTTCTAATCTGCGAAAAGTAAAAAGAATTCCTGATCTTTTGGCGATTCTCGGCAAAGTCAAAGAAAATAAGAAAATTAAACTCTTTATTCTTGCAGGAGCTGATTTTGCTTCCTTTCAATCTCTTGTCGAGGAATTAGGCATAGGCGACCAGATAATTATAAAACGAAATGTCCTCGACATCGAAAATTATATTAATGCCGCTGATATTGGTATCTACACGTCAGAGACTGAAAGTTTTGGAATGGGGATTCTTGAGACGATGTCGTATGGCAAGCCGGTGCTTGCAACAGATGCTGGTGGAATTGGAGAAGTTATGAAAGACAGCGAAACAGGATATTTATTTGGAGTGGGGAAGGTGGATGATTTTGCACAAAAGCTTCTGGAACTTTCCCATGATGAAACTTTGGTGAAAAAACTTGGCGAAAATGCAAAAGAACGGGCCCGATCAAGCTTTTGCTCTGAAAAAATCGTCGCGCAGTATGAAGAGTACTACAGAAAAATAATTTTCTCGTGCGGGTAGTGTTCAAAACAGCCTGGTTCCCCATTCGGAGAATTAGTTGACTTTTTATATTTGTTAGTGTATAGTAGTACTGTTAGACACGAATCTGTTTTTATGGCTCTTTAGAGCCTTTTTTTAATGCCTTTTATCAATATTTAAACGAAATTATGAAAAGTTACAAATTGATTTCAGTAGGTCTTCTTGCTATTGCTATATTTGCTTTTGCCCATACAGTATCAGCAACTACTATCTTGCCCAGAGTATTCATTACTTCAAGCACTGCCGGCACCGACCCTGTTGCTATATCCGTTTCAGGATTTTTGACAGCATCTGCTGATATTAGTACGTACAGAGTTCGCATCGTCCTCCACACAAGTGAATCAGATGTTATTATTAATCCAAACTTTCTACCGCTTTCTTCTGGGGCAAATGATTTTAGATTTCTCTCTACCACTCCGGACAAGTATATTGTTGGTTGCGTAGCAACAGCGATTCTTGAACATAGTTCGGGGGATTCATACGTAACCGATTACTCTAGCAATTCCGCTCCTTGCAGTGGGAAGCTTCATGTTGTTACTCATGTTATTAATGACAATTCCGGTACGCTTACTGCTCCTAGCTTTCAGACCAGATCAAAGGATTCTGTAACCAGTGGCAACGCAGCAGGGAAAGAGGATCCTGGACAACTTTTTCAAATTCATCCCGGAAGCTATACGATCGATGTCGTAGACACCCATGACTATACAAAAAGTTTTTCGGAAGATTGTACAGGAACTTTCATCAAAGATGAGACAAAAACTTGTACCATTACTTTAAACGATCCCGCTCCAGCTTCAACGCCAACTCCTGAAGTGACACCAAGCCCCACGCCGTCCGTGACGCCAGAACCCACCCCATCTCCAACACCGGAAGTTACTCCCACACCCACTCCTGAGGTAACACCAAGTCCAACCCCAGAAATTACCCCGACGCCGACACCTTCGCCTACTCCTGAAGCGACACCAACTCCATCTCCTACACCAGCTCGTCACACATCCGGTGGCGGTTCTTCCGGAGGATCAGGAAAAGTTTTGGGTGCTCATACCTTCAGCATCCTCGACTTCAATCTTCTTATCGTAAATTGGGGGAAGAAGGGAACAAATAATTCTGCAGACTTCAACAGCGATGGCGTCGTAGATATTTTGGATTTTAATCAATTACTCATTAACTGGGCAAAATAATATGAAAAAAATTATCTTTTCTTTTATCGTTCTTGCGGTGGCTGTTCCAGCTTTTGCTTCTGCAGCTGCTAATGTTTCTCTTACTCCTTCAACGTTCAATGTGAAAGCTGGTCAGACAGTTGCCGTACAGGTTTCAGTAAATCCTGCAGGGGAGAATGTGTATACTTCGAAGGTTGTTCTTTCTTATTCGAAAGATCTTTTGAAGGCTACGGCGTTTAATTTTGCTCCCGTATGGCTCCCGCTTTCGCAACCAGGCTACGACAGTATGGATTCAGGCTTAGTTATAAAGACTGCTGGATATCCCGGAGGAGTATCGACTAGCAAGGTTTTCGGTACAGTAACATTTACTGCGCTCAAATCAGGTACAGCTTCTATTGGAGTTATGAGCGATACACAGATCTATAACGCTCAAAACAAAAATGTATTTTCTGGCAATGGAGGCGCGCCAGTTCAGGTTACAATTTCAAATGCGACAGTTTCTGGAAATAATTCTGTTGCTGGGGGAACGAACAGCACAGTTCAGGGAGCTTCGACAACAGCAACACCTGTAGTGGTGAAAGATGTGGCTGCGGAGGGAGGAAGTGCTACGAAAAATTATACTTCGTATATTCTTGGAGCACTCGTTCTTCTTGCTCTTGGTGCAGCAGCACGGCTTATCTTCGGCAAGACGACAAAGTAAATTTAAAAATAGGATGAAGAAAAAAACACCCCGTTGAATCAGGGTGTTTTTTTCTTCATCTAAAACTGACAAGAAATTATTCCTGAAATAGCTTCACGAACCACCCAAAGACGCTGAAAGTGTCTTCGTGAGCTGTTACAAACGCATCCAGTTTTACTTGTTCATCTTGTAGTACTTGGATCTGTGCGTTCAGCTCTGCCCGAGCTTCTACGCTTGTTGTTCTGTCGAGAAGTTTCTTGAGCCGATCAATGTTATTGCTTGTTACTGCGATTTGGCTTCGGATGACGCCGAGATTTTTGTAGTCGCTTCCAAAGAGGAATGTTCGCACTGCTCCTCTTTCTTCTACCTTCGCCATTGCAGACGCTGTAGTTGTTGCAGAATCATTCTGTGCTTGAGCCACTGCCCGCACTTCCGCTCCGATACCGCCCTCTCTATCGGCGACAGCGAGAAGCGTCTTAACGAAAGTTGCTACCGTACTTCGGTGTGCTTCTGCTGTGACACTTCCTCCCGCATTGCTTGTGCTTGAGGCGTTTTCGTTGTTTTCCTTCGCTTCACTGCTTGTAGCATTGCCCCGATCTTCATTCTTTGCAGCACTGCTCGTTGCGTTACCGTGAACCTCGGTTTCTGTTGAAGCACTCACGCCACTACCCTGTGCTTCGACTCCAACATTTGTATCCACTTTAACGCCAAGTCCTTGGGCTCCCACAACCGAGAAAAGTGCTCCCGAAAGAAGGAGGGCACTTCCAATAAATACTATTTTTGTCTTCATACTTATGTAATTAAATTATTAATTAAGCTAATACTAGGCACATCTCTATTGTACCACTTGCTTCGTCTGCAAATATATGACGTTCTCTATTAGAAATTGTTACATTTTGCCCATTGCTCCTTTGGGCGTTTTGGGACTATAATTACTCCTAATAACAACACATTTTTATGTCTCTCGAACAAGGAAATTTCGATATCAAAACAGCAGATGATTTGGAAGATGAAATTGTTCCTGAAAAAATAGATGTTGCTCCAGTTTTTGACGAAAAAACTTTACGAGAGGAGAGGCGAAAAGCCTCTTACAACCCAAACGAAGATCCTAACTTTATTAGATTTGCTAACAAACGTTGGGAAAATGGCCCGTCGCGCGAAAAAGAGTTTGGCGTGCCAGAGAAAGAGAAAATCTATCCTGATCCGTTTGACGACCCTGCTTTTAAAGAAGTAGCGCGCATTGTCATAGGCGAAGGAGGAAAACAATCCGAAGAACAAGTTATCGAACAGGCTATCAGAGGTTTTATAAAAACATACCCGAAAAAAGCAAAATTCTATAGCTTCAATCCTGAAAGTGCAGAAGTGGGAAGGCTTTTAGAACTTGAATTCACGCGCAAGAAACTGGAAGGAATTTCTTACGATGGAAAGAAGATTGAACCTCTGAAACCAGTTCTGCCAATGGGATATGTTCCTCCAAATGAAAAGCCAAAAACATTCTGGGGCAAAACAAAAAGTTTTTTCGGCAGTATTTTCAGCTAATTTCCCTGGGTGATTGTTGTTCACACCCCCTTCTTTCCTTTTTTGCTGTATACTTTTAAGGACATGAAATTTGCTCAAAAGGGATTTTTATTTTTATTCCTAATCGTCTTTGTTTTTGGATCCCCGCAGTTCGCAAAAGCTATCCCAAACACTGCCCCAGTTCTCGATGCTGTGGCGAGTCCTACAATGGTTGCAATCTATCAGCCGGGGGCGCCGGGGGACATTCAAGGTACTCTCGTGTCAGATCTTGTGGATTTTCCGGATTCACCCGGGCTTGATAACGTCAACGATCTTGATGACGGAGCGCTTCTGGGGATTGCCGTCACAGCTGTTAATAGTGCTGACCTTATTTGTCACTATTCGCTTGATGACGGTACGACTTGGCATGGATTCGGTACGCCTTCCGCGACAACGACGCGCCTTCTTGCCGCCGATTCAGATAATCGTGTCTACTGCCAGAAAACTGTGTCGGACGGTACATTTCCGGATGCTCTGACATTCCGCGCATGGGACCAAACCAGCGGTACTGATGGAGGCACTGCCGACACCACCACCAACGGTGGTTCGACGGCATTCTCGTCAGTGACTGATAACGTGAGTTTTACCATTAATGCTGTAAACGGCGCCCCGAGCGCATCGAACCTTAGCGCACCCGAAACGTACACCGAGGACACTCCGCTCAATCTTACCGACATTGTTATAACTGATGACAGTTTGAGCCTCCAAGCGTATTTAACACTTTCTGACCCGGAAGCAGGAAGTTTGAGTACTTCTACGTCCGGTTTGGTCACATCAACCTATAATCCCGAGACCGGGCAATGGCACGCGAACGGCGCAAGGATTTCCCTCAATAGACTTCTTGCCGGTGTCATTTTCACTCCGGCGCCCAATTACAATAGTACTTTCACTATCGCAACGGCTGTGAATGATGGCATTTCTGCTGTCACCGGTTCAAAAACAATGAACGGTATTGCGGCCGACACCGTACCGGGAGTACCGACATCTCTTACTGTAACCGCCCTTCCTCAATCGCATGTTCATCTTTCGTGGACAGCTCCGGAGGATGATGGGGGCGATGAAATTACCGGTTATAGAATCGACCGTGAATCACCAGTTGATAGCGTGTGGGGTACAATCGTTGATGATACAGAATCGGACGCAACTACCTATAACGATCAATACGTGCTTCCGGGTGTAGAGTACAACTACCGTGTGGCGGCAATTAATAGCGTTGACGTTGGAGAGTTTGGAGATTCTGCAAGTGTCACAACTCCCGGAGCCACATCTGGTGCCTCTTGTGTTGCCGATGCTTACTGGAATTTTGATGAGGGCGAAGGTACGACAGCAATTGAAAGTGTTGAAGGATACGACGGCACGCTCGTAAATGGTCCAACCTATTCAACTGATGTGCCACCTGTTGATTTTACTGATTCTCATAGTCTTCTTTTTGATGAAGATTCGGATCAGAAAGTAATATTCTCGAGAAGCGCGACGACAACCTATTCAGTTTCGATGTGGATAAAGCCTTTAGGACAGACTAATGAGTATGGTTCGCTCATCTCTCAAAATACTGATATCGGGCTCTATTATTTAGGAGATGATATAGGAAACGTTGCATGGCCAAATAAAATTTCGAATTACAATGGTGATGGTGATCATGTAAATGACACAGCACTTTCGCTCGACACTTGGCATCATATTGCATTAGTAAATGATGACGGCCATGCCACCTTCTATCTCGATGGAGTAGCTGATGGAAGTTCGGATGGTAGTCCTGCTGTCAATTTCAATACACTCGGTAGTGATGGAGGTCATGAAGCATTCAATGGTTATATTGATGACGTCCGCATCTACGATTCTCTCCTTACGGCAAGTCAGGTAGAGTCACTTGCAGACGGGAATGAGAACTGTGATGGTTCTACTGCAACGCCGACACCAGTTGCGAGACATCACTCAAGCGGAGGTGGCTCTTTAGCTTCGCGTGTAACGAATCTTGTTGCGATGAATAAGACGCAGGAGGCGAAGGATTTGGTTGAGAAATATCAAAACAATCCGCAAAATATCATAAAGACACTTCCACCTATTATTCGTGATTTGGAATTCGGACTGTCAGGCGACGATGTAAAACAGCTTCAGATATTTTTGAATAGTCATGGGTTTCTAGTGGCAACGACTGGTCCCGGTTCATCAGGGAATGAAACTAACTTTTTCGGAGCATTAACTCGTTCCGCTCTCGCGGAATTTCAGAAAGCAAATGGGATTACTCCTACGGCAGGCTACTTTGGGCCAAAGACGAGAGCTTTTCTTGCGGGAATGAAAACAACTCTGTAAAGGAATACGGACTAGCAAGGACAGTCCTTGCTAAGATTGCTAAGAGTGAGTTTGTTTTTGTGCTTAACAGTTATTTTGATATAATAAAAGCATATTTCTAAATGTCGAAATATAAAATAATCTATTTGAGCGTAACAGCAAGTTTCCTCTTTTTGCTTGCTTTTTCCTTTTGCCTGCCGAAAGCTTGGGCAGACGAACCAACCCCGGCGTTTCTTTTTAAGATTCCCTCTGCTCCGGCCCTCGGCGCCTTAGCTTCCCCGACATACGTGGCTATTTCTACGAGCACAGGAAATATGTACGTGGTGGACAGCGCTAACGATAGGATTCAGAAGTTTGATTCGTCGGGTACTCCGTTGGCTCAATTTGGAAGCAATGGCACTGGTGATGGTCAATTTTATACTCCTCGGGGCATCGCGCTTGATCCCGGAGGAAATATTTTTGTCTCTGACAGCCTCAACCACCGCATCGAAAAATTCAACTCCTCCGGAACCTTCGTCTCGGCTTTTGGCTGGGGCGTTTCAGACGGAAGCAGCGCATTTCAGACGTGTACTTCAAGCTGTCAGGCTGGTATTTCGGGTGCTGGCAATGGAGAGTTTTATAGACCTTGGGGTATTGCAATCTCCACAACCACGGGAAATATCTATGTGGCTGATCAATTTAATCATCGCGTTCAGATATTTGATTCTGGTTTCAGCTACATCGGCCAATTTGGAAGCGGCGGTTCAGGCGATGGACAATTTTATTATCCGCGAGGCATTGCACTCGATTCTTCTGATAATGTGTATATCGTGGATCTCTATGGTGCGCGTGTAGAAAAATTCGACTCTTCTGGCAATTATCTGAGTAAGTTTGGAAGCAGTGGTTCTGGGGATGGAAATTTCGGTGCTTCTTATCCTGGAGGCATTGCTGTATCGACTGTAACGGGAGATATTTATGTTGTCGATAGCGCCAATGATCGAGTCGAAAAATTCGACTCTGCTGGAACCTTTCTCGCAACATTCGGCTGGGGCATTTCAGACGGAAGCCACGCCTTGCAGACGTGTACTTCAAGTTGTCGAGCTGGTATTTCGGGTGCTGGTAGGGGGCAGTTTGATGGTAATACGCAGTCTGATGAATCTCTTGGTATAGCTCTCGACGCTTCCGACAATGTGTATGTTGTCGATACCGTAAACGGGCGAATTGCAAAATTCGATTCCTCTGACTTATCATTCGTGAGCCAATTCGGCACCACTGAAGGTGAATTTTCTCATCCCCGGAGCTTAACGATTGCAACGACCACAGGAGATATTTATGTTGCCGATACTGACGGCAATCGCATCGAAAAATTCAACTCCTCCGGAACCTTCGTCTCGGCTTTTGGCTGGGGCGTTTCAGACGGAAGCAGTGCATTTCAGACGTGTACTTCGGGGTGTTTGAAGGGAATTGCTGGTTCCGGTGATGGACAGTTGAATGGCCCCTATGGTATCGCTCTCGATTCATCGGGGAATATCTACGTCACTGATGCAGAGAATAACCGCGTCCAAAAATTCGACTCATCTGGCAATTATGTAAGCAAATTTGGCCTTTACGGTTCACTGGGAGGAAACTTTACAGTTCCGGGCGGGATCGTTCTTGATCCAGCCGGAAATATCTATATCGCTGATCGTGACCAATATCGCGTTCAGAAATTAGATTCTTCCGGAGATTTTCTTTATGCTTTCGGCTGGGGAGTTTTGACGGGGGCTAACGCATTTGAGGTCTGCACAGTAAGCTTAAGCTGTCACGCCGGAATTCAGGGTTCGGGAGAAGGACAGCTTTCTAATTTTCCGGAAGACATCGCTCTTGATCCAGAAGGCAACATATTTATAACTGATCCAGGAAACAGCCGTGTTCAAGAATTTAGTCCCGCACCGGCTTTTATTGGCCAATTTGGGGTCTCCGGTTCCGGCAATGGTCAGTTCAACTACCCATTTGGTATTGCTGTCTCGACAACAACAGGAAATATTTATGTGGTTGATGCAAATAATAATCGCATCCAGAAGTTTGACTCTTCCGGCAATTACCTAAGCAAGTTCGGTAGCGGTGGAAGTGGTGAGGGTGCCTTCTCTTCTCCCACCGATGTTGGTCTCGATTCGTCCGAAAATATCTACGTGATGGATACTTTTAACAACCGCATCCAAAAATTTGCGCAACAGCCAGCGATAGATATTGCCCCAACTGCCCTCACCGTAGAGAAAGGAAGCTCGGCCACCTATAATGTCATGGTGGTCAATAAGGAGCCTACCGATGATGTTGTGGTCACCATATCTCCAGACAGTTACGAGACAGTTTCTTCTTCGACGCTTACTTTCACGTCAGCCAATTATCTCACTCCTCAAACAGTGACGGTAACAGCTATTCAAGATAATCTCGCCAGTGATATTCTGACCGGTACGATCACACACGCTGCTTCATCCATTGATCCCGATTTTGACACCTATTCTGTTTCCAATGTCACGGTCACTATTCCTGCATACACCCCGCCACCTCCTACGCCTACGCCCACCCCTTCACCAACTCACCACCACTCTGGTGGCGGAGGAGCTTCAGTTGCCCGAATCCAACAATTCGCTCCTGCAATTTCTCTAACGCCGCCTCCAGCCTCATCCGATTCTGCTGTTGGGCCAGCTTCTGCCCCTTCTGTTCCCGCTAGAGCTTCTTTCTTCACCCGCCCTCTCCGTGTGGGCTTCTCTGGTCCAGATGTGAAAGCTCTCCAAGTTTTTCTTAACACCCACGGCTTTCCTCTTGCTTTGACCGGTCTCGGCTCTCTAGGTCACGAGACGAACTTTTTTGGGGCAAAAACAAAAGAGGCACTCAAGAAGTTCCAAGAGGCGCACGCACCTGACATTCTTATCCCGCAAGGACTTTCCCACGGCACAGGATTCTTTGGTGCATCAACACGGAAATTCGTGAATGGTCTGGTTCAGTGAATTGGCCTTCCCCTACTCATTTCTTTCTCAAACCCTCCCTTCTTATCAAAAAGAGACGTGCTAAAATGTAGCAATAGAAGCTAATAATAAAAACCATGAAAACAATAACATGCAGAGCGATGGGAGGTGAGTGTGATGAACCCATAACAGGCTCAACTCCGGAGGAGATGATGGTAAATGGGATGAAGCACCTGGAAAAAGTTCACCCTAAAATGGCGGCAAATGTTAAAAAGATGCCGAAGGACGACCCAATGATGGTGAAGTGGAGCAGTGACTTTATGAAAACCTGGGCCGAGACTCCGGATATGTAATCTGGTCCCTCCTGTGCATAAGTTTGTAGCGTGCGAGTGGTATAATAAACTTATGACACACTTTCATAAACTCTCCCTTTTTCTTCTCCGCGTGACGATGGGATGGATGTTTTTGTACGCGGGAATTACTCATCTCCTTGACCCGAATTTTTCAGCCGGTGGATATCTTGCCGGAGCGAAGACTTTTGTCGGGTTTTATCATTGGCTCGCCACTCCGGGAATTTTACCGATTGTAAATTTTGTAAACGTGTGGGGATTGACGCTTCTCGGCGTTTCTCTCATTCTTGGAATTGGGATACGCCTCTCGGGGAAATTAGGAGCGCTTCTTATGATTCTCTATTGGCTTCCGCTTGGCATCATTCACCCGGACGCACATTCACTCATTGTTGATGACCATATCATTTATGCTACGGGACTTCTTGTGCTTGCGTATCACAACGCTGGACGAGCATTTGGCCTCCAACATTGGTTCTCCGGTCTCTCAATTTGTTCCAAGTATCCACGTCTTCGAGACTTGCTCGGATAATGTATGCTTAAAAATCTTAGAAACCTGGCGCTTCTCGGAAATGCTCTCTTTTTCCTTTGGATTCTGTGGAACGGCATCGATGAGGGTTCTCGCCAGACTGGTCGCCTCGAGCTTTTTGCACTCGGCTCGCTCCTCATTCTCCTTGTTTTGAATTTTTTCCTTCTTTGGAGACAGAAATGAAGATAAATAAAAAACGGAATCTCTCGATCCCGTTTCTTCTTCTGAAAACCCAAACCTCAAGGTCTTTTTGTCACATCTTTGACCCGATCCTTCTTGGGTCCAACCATCAAGATTTTCTTGCCCCATTGTCCTACCTCGTCCATTCCCTCTAGAATGGCGTCGAGGATGTCATGCGCAAATTCTTCCGTGATGTAGGTGTTTACCCCACATCGCACACGGATTTCAGGCCAACTGCATTTACCCGGAGGGACTTCCGGCCACCGTATCGATTTACCATCGGGGGAGTAGCGGAAGAATCTTTTTCTTTTCCCACCTGTCGGGGCTTTATTTTTCCGCACCAACAGGACGAAGCGTTTTACAAGGTCGGTGGGTGTCGGCGTGAAATCGTGCCCATGTACTTCGCGCATGATGTGGGTGGCGAGCGCAAGGACATCGCCCAACCTGCACCAGTTCCTCGTGTTGAGCGGGGCGCGCGGTATAAAATAGACTACCGGCATGACTGCAACCGGTTTTCGTTGTTTCGGCAAACGGGACATGAGTATTCTCCGCTGTAACGTTGTTGAACTGAATCGAATGGGACACCACAATGGGCCCAACCGTTTTCAATCCTATTCCGTCTGAAAAGGGAAGTCAAACTTGCATTAAACTTTTCCAAAGACTAGGATAACTTTGGTGCTCATTGCTCGCTCCGGCGGCGATGGTGTTGCTTCGAGTATACGAGGATACCATTTCCACTGTGGCTTGCATGCAAGCCACTTTCGGGTTCTCGCCCTACCAGCTAGTTGGCGGAGTAAAAGCCCACCAAGGCTAAGACGGGTAGTTGGCGCGCATTACGTTTCAAGCGCTGTCAGCCGAAGTAGCGTGTTCTTTATGCACCAATCCTCTGCCGGTTCACATCTTCGGCAGAGGATTCATTGTTTATACACAGTAGATTTTTGTAAGCTTCTCCCTGTCTGTACGGCATATTAGAATAAGAATATGTATAACTTCAACTATGGAATGGGTTTGGGAGGTTTGAATTGGATTCGTCCATTTGGACCAGCATTGATCCTTCTTGCCCTCTGGAGCATATTTTGGAAAGGACTTGCGCTTTGGCATTCGGGACGACGCGAACAGGAATGGTGGTTTGTGATACTTCTTCTCGTGAATACAGCGGGTATTCTCGATATCATTTACCTTTTCTTGGTGATTAAAATGAAAGCTTCGGAACTTTTTACTAAAAAATAGTTTGTCTTATGAAAAGCCCTCTTACAATCACGATACTTATCTTTCTCATCATTATTGGAGCAGTTTTTCTTTTCTGGCCGAAGATAAGCGGGATTCCGAATCCTACACCAAGTCCGACATCAACTGAAACCGGCGTTTTCTGCACGCAGGACGCTAAGCTTTGTCCTGACGGAAGTTATGTGGGAAGAATCGCGCCGAGTTGTGAATTTGCAAAATGTCCGGGCACTCCGGTACCTCCGCCAGTAACTGGCAACTTAACACTTGCCCTAGGACAAAAAGGAACCCTTGGGGAGCTAACCATCACTCCGAACTCAATTATTGAGGATAGCCGATGTCCGGTTGATGTCCAGTGTATCCAGGCTGGCAGAATTCGAGTCAATGTGACGATTGGAGATAGCTTGAATTCAACAACAGTAACAATGACTTTGGCTGATATCCCGACTCTTTTTGCTCTCTATAAAGTATCAATTACTTCTGTTACACCAGACAAAAATAGCAAAATACAAATCCTGCCGAGCCAGTATAGAATCGTTTTTCACGTTGATACGTTGAAGATCGCAGATCTCGGAGAGCACTGCGGAGGAAATACATCGAATCCTCCTGTGTGCGCGGAGACTCTTTACTGCGCTCCGGAACCCGGCTCACACTTACCTTTTGGTGATGTCGGCGGAGTATGTATGGAGAAAAGAGAAGGGATAGTGAGCGGTACTGTTACACTTTCTCCCGTTTGTCCTGTCGAGAGGATTCCGCCGGATCCAGCTTGTGCTCCAAAACCTTACCAAACTACAGTAGAGGTCAAAAATTCGGCTGGAACAGATACCTTGACGATTGTGCGAACCGGCACCGATGGACGTTTCAATCTTTCACTTCCGTACGGCGATTTTACACTTCAAGCGGTCGGCGGGAATCCTTATCCAAGATGCCCCGCTGTTAAGGTTTCAGTGAATGCACCAGTCAAGAGTGGGGTGGATATTTCCTGCGACACTGGAATTCGGTGAGAAAAAGTTTGGATTTAAAATGATTTTCTTCTTGAGAGAGTTGCGACTCTTTTATTTTTGTGTCGATTTTTTTGAAAAATGTCACGAAAGATAAGAACCGGCGTCTGTATAACAAAGGTCGGGATTATCCGCGAATTTAATTTATTTTAAAAATATGAAAACAAAAAAACTCCTCACTACTCTTGGCACAGCTGTTGGTTTCTCTATTGCTGGATCTCTCATCGCGGTGACGTTAGTGTTAGCAGCTCCAAATCCATCCGGTACGGGACAACCTGGGGCTGAATGTGGAGAAGAAAATGCCACAATGGCACCGAAAGGATTTAGCAGTGGCGGTTTTGCGCACGCAGAGACTGTGTATGCAGGAAGTGATGGTTCAGCATCGGCAGAACATTCTCACAGCACCCATGCGGTGTCGCAGTATGATGTTGCTTGTTATCAGCAAACACAAAATCATTAATTCTTTACCGAAGAGTTTTGTGGTCGTCTATTACGACGAGCGAGAGACGCGTGAATGAGTAATCTCATTCACGGCGTCCGAGTCGAAGTCGGAAAATAGTTCAATACTCCGCGGCGTGCCGCGGAGAAAAGAGCGAATGGAATGAGCTCCCCAAATACCTCGGGGCTTGCCCCGAGGAACTTTATCAGCCTTTAAGCTAAAAACTACCATGATGAAACTTGCGTGCAAGGATCTTGATCCCGAGACGGACTGTCATTTTGAAGCAACGGGAAATTCTACGAAAGAAGTGGCTGGAAAAATGATGAAACACATGAGAGAAGCTCATGCTGAAAAGATGAGGGAAATGGGGATGTCAGATGAAGAGGCGATGAAAATGTTTGAATCGAAAGTGCACGGATAAACAAAAATACAGATGAAAAAAGAGAAAAGCATCTGGCACTATAGTGCCAGATGCTTTTTAGTGTTGTAATTTTGTTCTTTTGTAATGAACAGCTTTCTCGTACGTTTTTTTAAAGTATGAAGAGAGAATATAAAAATGTGAGCGATGTCGTCACTTGGGATGAGGATCATACGCTCAAAGCGTATCCCACGCTTAAAGAAGACACTCAAGCTGACGTCGTAGTCATCGGCGGAGGAATTTCTGGCGTTTTATCTGCCTATCTTCTGGCAAAGGAAGGCAAAAAGGTGGTGCTTCTTGAGAAAGATCGGATAGGATTCGGCGCTACCGGAGTTACAACCGCTTTTATCACTGAATCTTTAGATACAAGACCCTCAGAGCTTGTAAAGGGTCTGGGGACGATTCCTGCAAGCATTATTCTCAATTCTCACGAGGAAGCTATTCTCCTTATCGAATCCATCATTCGTGATGAAAAGATTGATTGCGATTTTACCCGCTGTGAAAATCGCATGTATGCCACCACAGCAAAAGAAAGGAATCTGCTCAAGGAAGAATTGCGAGTGCTGAAGACTCTCGGAAGAGAAGCCTCTTTTGTTGGGAAAGAAGAGAATGAACTTGGATTTAAAAATGAAGGATACCTCTTACTGGAAGGCCAGGCAAAATTTCATCCCCTGAAATTTATCGGCGCGCTACTGGAGCGTGCGAAAAAACTTGGCGTGGAGATATATGAGAATACTGAAGCTCTCGCTATTCTGCATACCTCTCATGGAAAAGTGCATTCTGTTAAGACAGCTTCTGGAAATATCAGAGCAGATTGGGTGCTTGCTTCTACCTATGAACCATTTAAACACCCATCTTCTCTGTATTTCAAAAAAGCGCTCTATACGTCGTATGTGTTTGAACTTGAAATAGAACGCGGCGCTCTCTCGGAAGGCATATATGAAGATGTGAAAAGCCCCTATCATTATTGGAGAGTTGACGCGGGCGAGAAATTTGATCGGATGATTGTCGGGGGCGAAGATCATCGTGCTGACATTCATATAAACGAAGAGAAATGTTTCAAAGCTCTCGAGGATTTTGTGGCCACGACTTTTCCAAAACTTTCCTATAAAATAGTACGACGATGGAGCGGGCCGATCCTCGAATCTATTGATGGATTGGCATATATCGGAGAACTCCATCCGGGCGAGCGTGTTATGTACGCATTCGGATTTTCAGGTAATGGAATGACCTATGGAGCTATCACTGCGCAGATAGTTGTCGATAAAGTTTTTGGCAGGCATAATGTTTGGGCGTCATTGTATGATGTAGGAAGAAGCCCAGGATTTATCATGCTCTTCGAAAAAGGAATTGATTATTCAAAAGAATTTTTTGGTGGGGCGGTGAAGAACGCTTTTAAGTATTCTTCAAGTGTGGATATAGGGCACAAAAAATAAGGTATTATAAAGATAGGAGGAACAAAGTTTTTTATTATTAACTAATTACAGGAGGCGTCGCGTTTCAAGTCACGTTTCAATGGACGGTTACGTGACACGATTTCGACAAAATCGTACGCGACGTGATTCTGCAGAATCACATGATAATCATTAGAGAAATTTTTATTGCGAGACCTGGCAAAGCTTCAACCTTAGCAAAGATGTTTAAGGACATGAAGATGAAAGGGACTTTCAGGGTTTTGACTGATTTTGTGAGCGATTTCAACCAGGTGATTTTAGAGTCTGAATACAAAGACCTGGGAGAATTTGAAGCAAGAATGAAAAGCTATACCGCGGATGAAGAAAAACAATGGAAAGAGAAGATGAAAGGATATCACGATCTCTATTTGACCGGTCGCCGAGAGGTCTTAAGGGTCTTTGAGTAAAATTTATCAAGCCTCTAAGAATTATGAGTGATCCCGCCCCCCTGGTTTCGGTAGTTATTCCTGTCTATAATCGGGAAGATTTGCTGCCTCGCGCGCTTCTTTCACTTTTCTCGCAAACCTACACAAATTGGGAAGCTGTCGTTGTTGATGACAAAAGTAAAGATAGAACAGTAGAAGTGGCGAACAAATTTGCCGAAAAAGATTCTCGGATTCGAGTTATTCAAAATATTCACTCTGGTCCAGCAGAAACTGCTAATAAAGGGCTCCGAGATACGAAAGGAGAATTCATCACCTTTTTAGATTCAGATGATGAATATCTGCCGGAGCACCTTGCTTTTCGGGTAAAGAGGATGCAAGCAAAAGATCATCCTGATATTATCCATGGCGGATTTAAAGTGATTGGAGACGAAATGGTGGTTGATAAGCGCGACACTTCTCGGATGGTAAGTTTGTATGATGAAGTGGTCGTTGTGGGTCCGACTTTTTTTGGCAAAAGAGAGGTTTTCAAAGCGTTGAAAGGTTTCCGAAACATCCCTTATTTCCATGATTCTGAATTTTTAGACCGGGCGAAGAAAATATATAAAGTGGTCCGAATAGAGTCACCCACTTATATCTACCATCGAGAGCACACGAAATCAGTTACAAAAGAAATGCTAGATTTTTTCGAAGTAAAACAGAAATGAGACAGAAGCGGATAATTATGGGAATGCCAGTTGGCGTGGAGATACGGGATCAGGAGGTGATTCCGGGAATTTTTGACGAGGTTTTTTCTTATTTTACGTATGTTGACCAAAAATTCAGCACCTATAAAACCACAAGTGAGATAAGCGCTATTAATCGGGGTGAAATTCCAAAAGAGAAGTGGAGCGCCGATATGAAAGAAGTCATCTCCCTGTCTGAAAAAACAAGGAAGGAAACAGGGGGATATTTTGATATCGTAACACCCAAAGGATTTATCGATCCATCAGGGATGGTAAAGGGATGGGCGATATGGAAAGCATCCGAAATAATAAAAAGTAAAGATATAAAAAATTTCTATGTTGAGATCGGCGGAGATATCCAAGTAAGCGGAAGAAATGCGCAGGGCGGAGTCTGGAGTGTGGGAATAGAGAATCCTTTGTGGACAAAAGAGGAAGTAGGGATGGGAGTCGTAAAGATCATCTATCTTGACGATAAAGGAGTCGCAACATCAGGCACGTACAAAAGGGGAACGCATATTTATGACCCTGTAAAAAAAGCCAGCCCCTCGGACGGTATTTTAAGTCTTACCGTGATAGGACCAAATGTGTACGAGGCTGATCGTTTTGCAACGGCTGCGTTTGCAATGGGGACGAGAGGAATTGAGTTTTTGGAAAAACTTCCCGGGTTTGAGGCATATCAGATAGACAAAGACGGACAGGTTGTTATGACGAGTGGATTTGAGAATTATATGAAAGAGAAATAAGTGTGGTCGTTTCGCTGAAATTTTGCTAGAGTACGGGTATGAAAGAATACGTCGTTATCCTTTTCTATAAATTCGGTTCTCTCTCAAATCTGGAGATAGTAGCGAAGGTACACAGGGAAAAATGTACCGAGCTCGCACTTTCTGGGCGCATGCTTCTCGCGGAAGAAGGAGTCAACGCAACGTTTGAAGGGACTCGGGAAGCTATAGATGCTTACAAAGTGTTTCTTCGGAGTGAACCATTTTTTTCTGATATTTTGGTAAAGGAGAGCGCGGGAGATGGAAAGGCTTTTCCTAAATTGAAGATAAAAATTCGAGAGGAGGTTATCATGCTCGGTGCGGGGACATTTGACGTGAAAAATGAAACAGCGCCAGCGCTTCCTTCGGCAGAATTAGAGAAATGGTACGAGAGAGGAGAAGATTTCGTCGTGCTTGATCTGCGTAATGATTATGAAATTGCAAGTGGGAAATTTGATAAGACGATTGACCCGGGATTGTCGAATTTCCGCGATTTGCCGAAAAAACTCGAAAAGCTTGCGAATCTTAAAGATAAGAAAGTGGTGACAGTATGTACGGGAGGCATTCGGTGCGAGAAAGCGACATGCCTTTTAAAACGAGAGGGGTTCAAGGATGTGTATCAGCTAAAAGACGGCATTCATACTTATATACAAGAATATCCAGGAAAACATTTTAAAGGAACGCTTTTCGTATTTGATAACAGAATGACGACTGATGTGGTGCCAACCGAGAAGAAAATTACCATAGGAGAATGTTTTTCTTGCGGAGCCCAGACTGAAAATTATTGTTCCGATACGAGGATTCGTCCTTCGCCGAAACTTCTTTGTTGTGAAGAGTGTTTTGAGGAATGTAAAGAGTATCTGCGAAGGGGAGTGATAGATAGAGATATGGTACACTAAGCAAAGCATTTACAAATATTTTTTCATTTATTATTTCTACTGAAAAGAAAAAGAAGAATAAGGCAAGAAAAATTTTGCTCCCTATTCTTATAGTGGTATTTTGTTTCGCGGTAGGCATTTTTATGCTGTATTTGGTTGGATATACTGATTTCTTTTTTGACCAAAGCAACTATGTAGTTGCAGATTATCGGGCAAAGCCGACTGTAACGCCGATTCCAACACCCACGCCAATTGTCTTAGATTTTGTTGACTATGATAAAAGAATGGCGATACTCGCGAATAACGGTTCATATGTCGTATCTACATCATCCGCGTCGTCCACCAAAGCAACTCCTACAAGTAGCGCAACTTCTACCAAAAACAATAATGGGAGCCCCACCCCCAAAGTGGTCCCAAAATTATGGCCGGTGAAAACGGCTCCCTATCCAAAAGGCGGAGCAATTTTACCATTCAAGCGCATTGTCGCTTACTACGGAAATTTCTACGCGAAGGGAATGGGAGTCCTAGGAGAATATCCTCCGCTTGTCATGCTTCAAAAACTCAATGATGAAATAAAGAAATGGGAAATCGCAGATCCGTATACTCCCGTAATGCCCGCCATAGATTACATTGCAGTGACTGCACAAGGAAGCGCTGGAGCAGATGGGAAATATCGGGCACGAATGCCCTCAAGTCAGATGGATTATGCACTTGGACTCGCAAAGAAAATAAATGGTATCGTGATTCTTGAGATACAGGTTGGGCTTTCTACGATACAGGCAGAAGTCCCTCTTCTTGAAAAATATTTGAAGATGCCCGAGTTTCATCTGGCGATTGATCCAGAATTCGCAATGGCGCCGAGCGGGAAGAGGCCGGGGACTGTGGTGGGGACAGTAGATGCGACAGACATCAATTGGGCAGCGAATTATCTGGCAAAACTTGTCAAAGAGAATAATCTTCCGCCAAAAGTGCTTATTGTACATCGCTACACGCAGGCAATGGTCACAAATTATAAAAATATAAAACCCCTTCCTGAAGTCCAGATTCTTGTGGATATGGACGGCTGGGGCTCTCCGACCCGCAAACTCGGGACCTATCAAGCTTACGAATACTTAAATCCAGTTCAGTTTACCGGTTTTAAACTTTTCTACAAAAATGACTTGTGGGCACCGAGTCCCCGGATGATGACTCCTGCAGAAATCCTCAAATTGCAGCCACGGCCAAGCTTCATACAGTATCAGTAATTTCCGGGAATGTGATATTGTGTTCCAATGGAAAAATCTGAAATTATAGTTGAGGGGAAGACATATATCCATGTACGGACAAGACATCAAGTCCCAGTTTCTATCTATAAAGGAAACGCTACCTTTCTTCGCATTGGTCCGAAAGAATTGATTGAGAAGGAAGTGCAATTTCATAAAAAGTTAGTGCATTTTGGCTATCCTTTGGCGCAAATCGTTGGGGAAGGGCAATATGAGGACAAAAGCTATTTTATTGAAAGCTCTCTTGGTGAATTTCATTTCGGACAAATATGCGCGCAAGATTTTGCCAAAAATGGATTCGTTTCAGACTCTACCTTTCAGAGCCTCCTGGCAGTGACAAAAAAGTATGCCGAAGCGCAATTGAAAACTGCCTCGAAAGATATTTTTAACAAAGAAGAGTTTCAGAAACTTATTCAATTCGAGACAATTCTCGAAGAAGCAAAGCACCTCAAAGAGAAATCAAAAGCGTGCATGAAAAAAGTGGAGAGTCATATTAAAGAACTTCCAACCGTCATTACTCACGGCGATTTCAATCCCCACAACATTTTTGAAAAAGGCGTTATAGATTGGGAGCGCACCGCGTATGCTCCAGCTGGTTATGACTTGGTAACAAACATAACCCAGATTTTTTTCTTTCCGCGCTGGGGGAAGTATGAATATATGGGGAAATATGTTTTTTCAAAAGAGCAGGTTGATCGTTACTGGACAGAAATTGATGCACTCTACGAGTCAAAAGGACTTCCGAAACTGTCGGATTATGCGGATGATTTTATTTTCTGCCGAAGTGTCTGGTCTGTGGTGCGAATGGAAAAGTGGCCGGACATACAAAAATGGAGGTATACTTTACATGAGAAGATCATGGATGCGTATCTTAAAGGAGAAAATCTCACGGAGCTTTTACTAGAGAATTCAAATTGATTTTTATGCAAGAACGTCCAACTTTTCCCGTCGGAGTAAATGTTTTCGTTATAAAGGACGGAAAGCTTTTGCTTGGCCAGCGCAAGAATACTGCCGGCGACGGACTCTGGGGACTTCCCGGAGGACATCTTGAAACAGGAGAAAATATGATTGACTGTGCTCGGAGAGAACTCAAAGAAGAGACTTCGCTTGAAGCGGAAAAATTTATATTCGCCAATCTCGCAAATGACAATGGACCAACGAACAATCGCCATTATGTTCAAGTTGGAATGATCGCGGAAGGAATAAAGGGGGAAGTGAAACTCACCGAACCTGAGCTTTGTTACGAATGGAAATGGTTTGATCTCCACAATCTTCCCAAAGAAATCTTCTTCGGCCACAAAAATCAGATCGAACTGTTCTTAAGAGGTCTTTCTTTCGGGGATGGCATAACGGGATAATATTAATTCAATACTTCGGCTATATTTCAGCGTGTTAAAATTCTGTTATAATCACAGACTATGAAAATAGCAGTATTTCATAATTTTATGGACAATATCGGGGGAGCGGAAATGGTCACTCTTACATTAGCGAGGGGGCTTGACGCTGATGTCTACACCACAAACTTAGATGAAGAAAAAATCAGAAAAATGGGATTTGGAGATGTAATACCCAGAATAATATCCCTTGGTAAAGTGCCTAAAAACGCACCATTTCGGCACCAACTCTCGTTTTGGAAGTTCAGGCGCCTCAATCTTGGCAAAAAGTATGATTTTTATATTATCGCAGGGGATTGGGCAATGTCTGGGGCGGTTCATAACAAGCCAAATCTTTGGTATGCGCATTCTCCCTTAAATGAAATTTGGCAATTTAAGGATTATATTCGGAGTGAAATTTTGAGTTGGTGGAAGAGGCCCTTTTTCGATACCTGGGTTTGGTGGAACCGCAAGCTTACTTTGCGATATGCCAAGCATATTGGCGAATGGATTTGTAATTCAGAGAACACGAAGGCTAGGATAAAAAAGTATTATCATCATGACGCTCGGGTAATTAACCCGCCCGTCGATCTTTCCCAAAGCGAATATAAACCACATAGAAATTATTGTCTTTCAGTCAATCGCCTTTCACCGCCTAAAAGAATTGATCTTCAAATGAAGGCATTTTCTAACATGCCTGGAGAAAAGCTCATCATAGTCGGAAGTTTTGAAAAAGGAGCAAGACAGCCTGAAGCTCAGAAAAAATACATAGAAAGTATAAAACCCCAAAATGTTAAGATACTTCACTGGGTTGATCAGGGAGCGTTAAGAAAACTTTATTCTGAATGTAAATGCTTCATTACTACTGCTCTAGACGAAGACTTTGGTATGACTCCCGTTGAAGCTATGGGATTCGGTAAGCCAGTGATAGCTCCAAATGAAGGGGGATACAAAGAAACGATAGTGAATGGTAAAACGGGAATTTTGATAGACGATATCAATACAGATAAAATTGTTGAAGCGGTGAAGGAAATTAGTAAAAATCCCGAGAAATATAAGAATGCATCTATGGAAAGAGCCAGAGAATTTGATGTGGAAATCTTTATAAGAAAAATAATCTCTTTAATGAAAAATTAGTTTTAAAATCAATGCGAATTGCGATATTTCATGACCAGTATAATGAGATTGGTGGCGCCGAGCTTACCGTTTTAATGATGGCTCGGGCGCTTCAAGCTACCATTATCACTACCAACATAGACTATAAAAAAATTGGAGAACTCGGCTACGGAGATATTGCCTTTATATCAATTGGCCGTGTGCCATTGTCTAGCAAGGGTTGGAAGCAAATTGCAATGCAATACAGGTTCTGGAACTGTGATTTTTCATCACAATTTGATTTTTTTATTTTTGGTGGTTGTGCGAGCATCTATGCCGCTAAAAAACACAAAAGAAATCTGTGGTTTTGTTTTAGTCCGTATAGGGGTATTTATGATTTGAGATATTTTTATACTTCTCGCTTTCACCTTCCACTCCAGGCGGCAATAGAGTTGTTGATACTGTTTGATAAATATTTTGCAAAATATGCTAGGGTAATAATTACCTCAAGCATGAATGTGGCCAGAAGAATACATAAATATTACCATCGGGATTCTCTGGTGTATTATATACCAGTTCAAGTTAGTAATTTCTATTCTAGGCCGCACAAAAATTACTGGCTTTGCGTAACAAGGTTAACGCCTTACAAGAGAGTTGAACTGCAGTTAAAAGCATTCGCCAAACTTCCTAGAGAAAAATTGATCATCGTGGGCGGAGCTTCAGAAGCACACAGGGCGTACTTTACGGAGTTAAAGAAAAAAGCACCAACGAATGTTGCTTTCGTCGGGGCTGTATATGATCTCTCAAAAATAGCCGAGTTCTATGCATATTGCAAGGGGTTTATCATTACCGCTCGTGATGAGGATTTCGGCACGACACCCATTGAAGCTATGGCTTCCGGGAAACCGGTTATTGCTCCTAATGATGGAGGAAACAGCGAATCTATCGTTCACGGGAAGACAGGAATTTTGATAGACGACATCAATGAAGATAAGATCGTTGAAGCAGTAAAAGAGATCGGAAAAGATCCCGAGAAATACAAAGAAGCCTGCTTGGAGCAAGCGAAGAGGTTTGGTATAGGAATATTTATAGAGAAAATAAGGAAAGAGATTTATGAGCAAGTAACCAAAGCCTAATTTCTCTCCTTCTGTCTCGAATGAGGAAACATCTTTCCGGCTGCTTCCAATATTTGCTTTTGTTCTTTGGTATGAAAATTTTCGTCTCTCGTGGTCAAGAGCCGAACCGGCACCTCCTGCTTCTCCAGATCTTTGAGATGCTGTTTCATTGCCTTGAAGGAATTCGCCCATTGAAAATAGAGCTTTACCTTACGAGCTCCTCTCAATCCTTTCTTTGTCAGATCTTTTACAGGCAAGGAAACAATTTTTTTCATATAATCAGATAAGGTCTCTTTTGAAATTTCACACAGGTGTACTTCTTCAATGGTCTCTGTGTCGCCTTTATTATTGATAACAAAATCTTGTCCAACGGGCACTCGGATTTCTTTGACGGGCATGAGAAATGAGTTTGCATCATTGCAAAAATCCAGGCAAGCTCCGAATCGCGGGACAATTACAGGAACGCCGCAGGCTAGAGATTCGACAATGGGTAGCGCAAATCCTTCCGCCCGATAGGGGAAGACTCCCACATTACAGGCGCGATAGAGATCGGCCAGCTTGGATGTCGGAAGAAATTCATCGATGTAGATTATCTCGGGGCACCTCTTATCTTTCACCATGTTTAAAATCTTCTTTTTGAGAGTGATGTTTTTATAGAGCGGATCATTTGAAGCGTTATCTTTAATAACCAAAGACACATTGTCTTCAGGACTGAAGGCTTCCTTGTAGGCCTTCAGAAGAATATCGATTCCTTTTCGTTTTACTGCTCCACCGACAAAAATAAACTTAAATTTTTTCTTGGTTGCAAGTGGGTATTGAGGGCCATTCGGATGAAAGATTTTTCCATCCACTCCAAGCGGAACAATTTTCACCCGTTCCTCGATAATGCCACTTTCGATGGCTTTTTTCTGAATCCATTTCGTGTGGACCCAGAGCTGATCACACTCGGCATTTATTTTCTTGACCAACGCCGGCGGAAACTTTCCAAAGTCCCACGATCGCACAAAAATAAACTTTCCCTCTTCCGGCAGAGTTATTTTTTTGAAATCATTGGAATAATCATGATGAATGTGGTAATCAATAGGTACCGGTAGGAAATCATGGAAATTCTTTACTCCAAATATCGTATACTCTCTGTCTTTCTTTGCGCACTCATCCCAGGCACTATTGATGACAGAATATGCCGATTTTTTATTATCGTGTCCAAGGAGCGCCACGTTCTTTTTCAAGTCCGGTTTTTTCTTATTTTTTGCTAGAGTACGGAGGATCTTCTCTAACTGCATAGATGACTCGTTGCCAAGGAATTTTTTTGAAAGTGTCAGCCCTTCGCTTCTATTCAAGAGATAGCTTTTTTCTTCAAAAAGAAGCTTCTTTATTTTTTTTGCCCATTCATCTACAGTTTGAAATTTTCGCACCGCAAGAGAAGAATCTCCGGTAATTTCTTTTAAGCCCCCGGTATAACTTGCGAGTGTTGGTATACCATTTGCCATGGCTTCAACTGCTACTCTGCCGAACGGCTCAGGCCACTGTGAGGGAACAAGAACGATTTTGCTCATTTTCAAGTATCTTTTCATAGAATCAAAAGGGACTGTAAAAAGATTCCGGAGCTTTCGAGCCTTTCGAAAATTTCTTTCCCACTTTCCTTGCATGACCATTTTCCTTTTATCCTCGAGCTCACGATGCTTCAGGTGATCTATATCAGCGAGCGGTATTAAGAATTTCTCATTTGGAAAAATACGGCAAAGCTCCAGGAAAATGTCCGCGCCTTTATGCGGCCAGAGACAATTGGTTCCCATGATAAAGCTTAAGTTTTCCTTCTGGATCGGTGGCTTTTCAAGCAGAAAACTATTTGGTTCAAAGGGGCAATAGAGGACTGGGGTATGAATTTTGTATTCTTTCCAGAACCTTTTTTGCAGTGCATACGAAACACAGCACACCATATCGGCTTCTTGCATTACAAATTCTCGCCCTTCTTTCGTCGTGTTTGGCCCTCCTATTTGCCAGCTTTCCTGTTCTCGGGGCGTAACGGAACAATAAGAATAATCTTGCATATATATCAAAGAAGGCACTCCAAGCTTTTTCGCAAGTTTTACGGCGTAATGGCTTATGTGTGATGAAGCAATGATAACATCAGGATGGAAGACGCCCGTCATCGCTCTCAACTCTTCGAGATCTCTAAATGTTTCCAATTTCACTTTTCCATATCGATGTTTTATTTTTTTATCAAAATTTGTGAAGATCGAACACTCGTGATCAAATCTTTTTGATAATGTTTTAAGATATGCGATATTGGCAAGCTGTGCTCCGCCGATAATTGGATATCCGTTACTGATTATACTTAGTATTTTCATTCGGGAGTTTTTAGAAGATCCTTTTGTCTTGCCAATTCACTTACCATTTGCACGATGAAGATGTCTTTTCAGCGCCAACGCGACATGGCCGAACAAATCATCCTCACTCTTTTCCGCGGTAATACTGCCGGAACGCTTCCGATTTATGAGTGTTATATCTCTAATTACCGTGGTAGGAATGTTCTTCTCTTTTATCCTAAAAAAAAGATCAACGCTCTCCGCAAAACGCATCTTACGAAACACGCCAATAGATGTAAAGACATGACGTGTAAAAATCGCTGCGCCGACAAAAGAAAAAATTTTTGGTTTCTCTGAACTTTTGATTTCTTTTCGGTACTTTCCAGATTTTTCAAACAAGGATAATTTTGTAGTTCCAATGACCATTTGAGGAGCGTCAAGAGAGGCGATCTTAGAAACCATGCGTTCAAGCCTGTGTTTTGGCCAGAGATCGTCAGCATCTAGAAAAGCAAGTACTTCTCCTGTAGCCATCCGAATTCCTTTGTTTCGTGCCGCCGCTACTCCCCGGTTTTTTTGAAAAAAATAGGTTACATTTGGAAACGATTGAGCAATCGCGGCAGTACCGTCTGTCGAGCCGTCATCAATGACGAGTATCTCAAGATGGGCGTATGACTGGGCCAGTATACTTTCGAGAGCGCCTTTCAGAAAACGTTCACCATTGTAAACGGGGACAATAACGCTCACAAGAGGATGTTTTTCTCGATTCTTCATAAATGGTATACTAAAAGAACGATTCATGTTGGTCGGATACACGGACAAAAGAAAATGGCAAAAACATCTCTGGAAACAATGAAGTCCCATCATTCAGAAATGCCCATCAACTTTACTATTATGGGCATTTCTATGCAACCGTTCTTGAAAACAGGAGACGAGCTCGTGGTAATATCTTCTCCCGTAGAATCCATGAATCTGGGTAGCATTGTCATGTATAAGACGGGTGATACATTCTCGGCGCGTCGATTAATAAAAAGGAGGAATGATCTTGTTTGCATCACTGCCGATGCCGCCCTGAAGGAGATATGGGTTTCCAAAGAGACAATACGCGGCCGGGCGATCGAACGGAAAAGATTAGGGTTCTCTCTTCCATCAAAGAGCGCTCGTTGGGTTTGTTGTTCTTATTTCGTCCTTTTTAAGTACAAAATAAGAAATATTATTCCTACCCTTGAGCGCAGTACAATCGCGCTTCTGAAGAGGAATTTGGGAGCGTCCTATACTCCTTTTGTAGGAACAGTAAGAAAAATTATAGGAAATTTCTAATGGCTTTAGACAGCGGCCACAATCATATTGTTTAAGGCTTCGAATTTTGTCAAAAGCGGGGGGTTGTATTTTTCTGTCTTTTTGTGACGAGAAACCTTACTTTGTGACGTGGCTCCAGATGCTACGTTCCCGCTTTTTATCAAGCGCCCTTTTACGAGGCTTGCTAAAAATTTTTTTACATCCGGAGTGATTGTTTTCTCTTGTTGATCATACTGCTCTGCCAAATTTTTTACTACTATTTCGAGAGGCATTGCATTTGCGGTCAATAATTCCCAGACCAGTGTTCCTGTTTTGTTTAGACCGTAAAAATAACTGGTTTCTTTCTGAATAATAATTGCTTCTCCATCTAAAATGCGGGAAAGGGTCTTCTCTTTGTTCACGATGTATTTCATGGTAGTGTATTTCTAACAAAATTTTTCACCCCAGTCAAGAATAAGAAGTTTTCAATCCGAGCCTTACTCGATCAAAGAAAATGAAAGTAGCAATATTACACGATGATTTTACTGTGTGCGGGGGAGCCGAAAAACTGGTGGCGCTTCTTTCGAGCGGATTAAACAAAAAGGGAATAGAAACAGAAATCATTACGTTTGATTTCAGAGATCAGCTGAAAAAAATCATACCCAAAAACCTTGTCATTAAAACTTTGAACCATGAAAAGCTTCCCAATCTGCCCATTATGCGGCAAGCCGCATTCGCTGAGTTAAATGTAAGGGATGAGTACGATTTCTTCATCTTTAGCGGCCATCTTTCCCTCTATGCCGCGAAAATCCACACACCAAACCTTTTTTACTGCCACTATGTTTCGAGTATTGGTTTCAAAGAACCAAAAATTATCGATGGGATACAAAACCCCATCTTTCGACATGAAACAATGTCAAAGAATTTCGACGCTCTTGTGAAGGCATTGTTCGAAAAAGGTGGTGATCGCTATCTCAAGTATATTGTAGAGCAACGAGAAACCTTTTCCCTTCATGGACCGGAGTTGAGTTATGGAGAAAATCTGAAATATATTCAAACCATAGCGACCAACAGTGCTCATACGTCGCAAAAATTGAAAAAAGCATGCAAAAGAAGGTCGCTTGTTATATATCCCCCCGTCGAGACAAGCAATTACGGATATAAAAAACAAAAAGGTTACTGGATTTCTGTGAACAGAATTGTTCCAATGAAAAGAATCAGACTTCAGCTCGTGGCCTTCTCACAACTGCCAGATGAAAAGTTGTATATAATAGGACAGATAGAAAACGATTTCTATTACCAAGCTTTAAAAAAAATAAAGCCTCCCAATGTTCATTTTCTCGGCGTTATTGGAGGGAGGGATTTGATACAAAGATTAAGCGAATGTAGGGGCTTTATTTTTACGGCAAAGGACGAGGACTTTGGAATGTCAGTGATCGAAGCAATGGCTTCTGGCAAAGCGGTTATTGCCCCGTTTGAAGGAGGCTTGAAGGAAAGTGTTCAAGATGGCAAAGTGGGGAAACTGATACGAAACATAAACGCAAAGAAACTTGCCAAAGCGATCCAAAACATCGGAAAAGAGCTTGAGAAAAATCCGGAAAAGTACAGAAAGGCTTGCACAGAACGAGCACGGAAATTTGATGTCAGTATTTTCATAGAAAAAATCAAAACACAGATCGAGAAACACGTATCGTAGTATCAATAAAAACATGTCTTCACTTAATTTAGATTTTGAAGCTCTTGAACGAGAAGTTAAGAAGCAAAAGATGAAGCGGAGCACTTTTACTCGTTTAGGAAAGGACTGGGCAATTGAGCTTCACGCAACTCATAAGAACTATATTCAATACTTTGAAACTTCTATTATGCAAAAGATTATGCATCTGCCCCACCATAAGGCAGCCAAAAATACCATACAAATTTATATGGTTGATATTGCTAAGGATTCAGAAATTTTTTCTGATAACCATACTATTTCCTACGGCACAATGCCAATGTCCACTAATGCAAACAAAAGTCATCTCGTGCTTAAGTCGCCGTGGTTTCGCATCTTTGTGAAAAGAAGGAGGGGGGAGACCACTGTTCTTGCCTTGATCCGAGAAGGAAAAATATCTCGGGCTACCTTTGGGAAATACTTTCAGTTGCTTAGTCGTAAAATACTTTTTGCCCTTGGCATACACATCTTTCATGCCGCAGCGCTTCGGCTTGGAAACAAAACTATTCTTTTTGATGGGGAAAGCGGAGCGGGAAAATCAACAACTACGCTTAGTCTCGCGAAATCTGGCGCACAGATTATTTCAGAAGATCATACCCTTATACGAAGAGAGAAAGGGATATTTTTCGCTAGCGGCTACGAAGAGTTGTCGCGAGTGACCTCAAAAACCGAAAAACACATTTTTGGAGAGGCGCTTCCATACCCTCGAAAAAAAATTGGCAAGTACTTCAAGAAAGAATTTCCTCTTCGGAGAGCCTTTGATTGCGTTTTCTTCAAAGAATTTCGGATTGATTTTATTTTTTTTCTCCAAGAAGCGAAGCAGTTTCAGATTCGAGAGTTATCGAAAAAGGAGGCAACATTGCATCTGGTAAAAATGACAAAGCCTTTCTTTACGTTCTCAGAGCCGAATTTGTACGATGACTATATGAATTATATGTGCGCATTAACAAAACAAGTGCGATGCTTTAATCTTGAGCGCGATAATAATCTTAAGAATCTCGACACTCTCATTGATTTTTTAAGAAAAGTCTAGAAGATTATATGACGCCTTTTAAACAGATTACCCATCTTGAGCCAGAATACGAAGATTTGCTCCATGCCGGTCTTGATGGCGCGGAGGACGCCGGAAAGGCATGGAGAAGATGGCGAGAAAAAAACCCCTCCTTCGTGGGAATGAATTTTGATACTCTTCGGCTTATTCCACTAGTCTTTCAAAATTTGGAAAGGCACGGTATAGACGATCCAGATAAGGAAAAGATGCGAGGTATATATTTTGATAGATGGGTTCTGGGACATAACCTTGTCGAATCAGTGCGGCCTCTACTAAAGAGGTTGAGAGCAGAAAAAATACCAATCATACTTTTCAAAGGCCTGGCACTGGTAGAGCTCTATTACAAAGACTACGGCATTCGTTCTTTTGGAGATATTGATATCCTTATTCCTGAAAACCATACGGCCAAAGCGACACAGATTATTCTTGAGGAAGGATTTACAGCAAAAGGGAAGCTCTCTTTATACCATCCCCGATTTCACCATTCGATAGATTTTGAAAAAAAAGAAAGGAAGTACGACGTGGGCATCGATCTCCATTGGCATGTCATTCACGAGGCATGCCAGCGCGGTGCTGATGATAATTTTTGGAAACGGGCTCAAGCGATAGGTGGTTTTGGTCCAAGTGTACTTACGCTTTCCCCTGAAGATCATTTTCTGCAGACATGTGTTCATGGCGTTGGTTGGGGTTTCGACGGGGCACCCTTCACTCGCTGTCGCTGGATTGCTGACGCTGTCACTATTTTAAAAAATACTCATTTGAATTGGGATATAATTGTGGAAGAAGCGAAAAGGTTGGAAATCAGCGTAAAATTTCTCTCCGCACTCCTCTATCTTCATGAAGTTTTTTCAGTTTATATCCCCAAGGAAGTGATACATAGCCTTCAGTCTGTGCATCCTTCAAAAAATGAACGCTTATATTTTTCTCTTTCTTCTTACAATTACGGAGACTCCTTTTGGGGGATGATTCAGAGGGATAGAGCCGGATGGAGAGCCGGCACAAAAGGACTTACTTTTTTCGAAAAAGCTGCTATTTTCGGTAAATTTATGAGACCAATAATTGATAGAGACATCGGTTTGGTCGGTCACTTTTTAAAGAAATATTTCCCGCGTCTGTATTTTGCTCTGAAGACTTCAGAGAAATAATTCTGTTCTTTTATGAATACGCTTTACAATCATTGAAACAAAATGAATAATGACTGTTACATGCTCAGAGATAAAGTTGTAATCATAACGGGCTCTGCCCAAGGCATCGGCAAAGGTATAGCTCTCCAAATGGCAGAGGCAGGAGCTACATTAGTGCTTGCGGATATTAATGCAGAAAAATTGGAAAAAACAGCTCGCGAGCTTGAAAAAGTATGCAAAAATATTTTACCTTTTCAAATGGATATTCAGAATGATAAGGAAACACGCCTTCTGGTAGAAGAAACTCTCACGCGGTATGGCCGAATTGATGTTCTTGTAAACAATGTGGGAATAACTCCACCTCAGGGTGTATTTGGGACTTCCACAGAAGAAGCTCGAAAAATTTTTGATATAAATGCAATCAGCCCCTTTCTTTTGGCAAAAAATGTGGCAAAGATGATGATCGAGAAAAAAATAAGAGGCTCTATTCTCTTCACTTCTTCTGTTCATGGGAAGATCACCCGTGGCCGTCCATTTTATTCCGCCACAAAAGCTGCTGTTGATATGTTTGTAAAAGATTTTGCTTTGGAGGTGGCAGAGTTCGGTATTAGAGTTAATGCTGTCGCCCCAGGTCTCACCGAGAAAGAGGGAGAAGACAATACTGGTCTTAATCAGTATGTTCCTATCGGACGTCCAGGTACTCCGAAAGACATAGGTGACGCTATGGTCTTTCTTGTTTCAGAGAAGGCCTCTTTCATTACTGGTCAGGTTTTGAGCGTCGATGGGGGGTTCTCTCTTCCTCATACCTGGTACTGGACAGAAAAATACAATTTCAAGAAAAAAGATTCTTCGTGGAGGAACTGGTTTTTATAATATCGACAAAAGAAACCAATGAAAAAATCACTCTTTGTCACTCTCGCGGACAAAAATTACCTAGACCAAGCTAAACAGCTTTTTTCCTCCGTCTATTGGAATGCCGGCTGGCAGGGCGACTATATGCTTCTTGCCCATGAGGTACCAGAAAAAGACCTCACTTGGTTTCGAAACAAAGGTATTTTGGTAAAGCATTGCGCACCTATTAGTAGAGTTGCCCCGACCGGATCTTTATCTCTTGTTTGTTTAACAAAGTTTTACCTCTTCACTCCCGAATTCAAAAAGTGGGACACTATTGTCTATCTTGATGCTGATATCATTGTGAGATATTCATTGGAAGCACTAACTCATGTGCATGGATTTAACGCAGTTATTGATAAAATCGGCTGGCGTTCATTAAGATATCAGTTTCGTTTTACAAACTCTGAAGACGAGTCATTTAAAAAATTTAAAGAATCATTTAAACCCAATGCACCGACTTTTAATGCCGGCGTGATGGCCTTTAGTACTGATATTATTACCGAAAATTCTTTTGAGAGATTGTGCCAACTTCTTACGATATACCATAAGAATGCGATATACCACGATCAGCCAATCTTTAATCTTTATTTTTATGAACGGTGGAAGAAATTAAGTAGTGTCTATAATGTTATTGTTCCAATGTGGATAAGACTTTTAAAACCTGAGGAAATTGATGGGGCCGTAGTACATTTTATAGAATCCAAGAAACCATGGATTTTTGATAGTCCCTTTTATGATGAGTGGAAAAATAATTTAGAAAAGGCTGATGCAATTGATTTAAATGTGACGAGCACAGGCTATCGAATATTTAGTGGAGAAGACATGGAGCAGCGTTGGTTTTCTATCGGCGTGTTGAGGGTGTTTTTGATAATTTTTGAGTTTTATTATTTTCTTGACAGAAGAATAGGTCTACTCGGTATTTTTTTAAAAAAAGACTATCCTCGTTTTTATTTTACATTAATGAAAGTAAAGAAATAATCTTTAGTTATTTTTCACTATCATTTCTTTTAGTGTTCCCACTCTCCACGAAATTTCCGAAACAAATACGAAGGGAAATCGTCTCGGGTCTCTTATCATCTGGAAGATAAGCCAAAATGGAAAAAATACTTGTGCAGTGATGCTAAGACTCTTAAACATAGTCAATCTAGCAAAGTTATTTTTTTTTCGGTATTTTTTGTAGATTTTATATGACCAATACCCCCTATCGATTTGGACTTTAGACCAACCTATACCGCTACTTTTGTGATAATGATTAACCTTTATCATATCTAATAACTTTATCCTGGATCTTTCTATTAGTCTAAGATAAAACTCTAAATCCTCTAAACATTTCATTGTTTCGTCAAACATCAATTCCTTCATCAAACTTGTTTTTATGGCAAAGTTTTTAGTATCCAAATGTCGAGTATACCCGTTTTCTGAGTTTTCTTTGATAAGATTCCAATTACTATCTTGAATGTTTTTTGTCCAATAATTTTTAATGATATCTTCTTCAAATCCCATGATGACGGATTCTTCCCCACGTCTAATCAATGCTGTCATTTTTTCAATCCAATCTTTCGGTACGGTACAGTCAGCATCAGTCATGAGAATAACTTCTCCATTCGCCTCGCGAATTCCAGCGTTTCGAGCGGCTCCTCTTCCGACTTTTAGTTCGAAGACATATTTTATATTTCTATATTTCTCTATAAAATCATAAATAATTTCTTTCGTTCTGTCTTTCGAGTTATTATCAACGACAATGACCTCGTAATTGTCATAGGCTTGATTCGAAACTGATTCCAAACTCTCATGGAGAGTTTCCTCACCGTTATAGACTGGGATAAGCACCGATACTTTTTGGTTCATTATTTTTTTGTCTGGACAAAAGTTAACTCTGCTTGACGTATTTCTCGGTAACTTCTTCTGTTCTACCCTGTATTTTTATTTTTCCATCGCTTAGCCATATAACTCTGTGACATTGTTTTTTTATCATATCAAGATCATGGGTTACGAATATAACAGAGGCTCCTCTATGGACAAGTTCCTTTATTTTTTCAGAACTTTTTTTTCTGAAGCTCTCATCGCCGACTTCAAATACTTCATCTAATAAGAGAATCTCTGGGTCTGCATGTATCGCTATAGAGAAAGCTAACCTCTGAATCATCCCTGCTGAGAACTGATATATTTTAGTATCTATAAATTCCTGGAGTTCGGAAAATGCGACTATGGAATGAAAACGTTCTTTTATTTTTTTCCCACCCATTCCAAAAAGTGATCCTACGAGAAAAACATTTTCTCTCATGGTGAGCCGTTCTTTCATCCCAACCCCGAGATTTATGATTGATATTATCTTGCCGTCGACAGTAATTTCACCTAAATCAGATGAATAAATCCCGGCAATGATTCGCAGTAGGGTACTCTTCCCAGAACCATTTGTGCCGATTATTCCCAGTACTTCTCCTGAGTCAATCTCGAAAGAAATATTGTCTAATATTCGCATCTGCTTTTTGTGTTCTTTTCCTGAAAATGCCGAATGTATCCATGTTAAAGTACTTTGCTTTTTTTGAAAACCAATTTTGAAGTCCTTAGAAATATTTTTAACGCTTATTCTCATCATATCAATTCTGCCATCTTTTTGTTTAAGACGTGAAATACCCAATACCCCAGGGCGAATGTTAGGAAACTGAATCCCACTGCTCCTCCCATGATCCACCATTCGGGTATTTTATGGTATATAACAGTATCTCTCGCCAGTGTTATGAAGTAATAGACTGGGTTTGCTAAATTTAGATAGAAAAGTTTTGTCTGGTTTTGGATCGAGTAAAAAATAGGTGTTCCAAACCAAATCAATCTCACTGCGAAATTCCAAATATTATCGAGATCAACAAAGAACACAGTCAGGGAAGATAAAATAAGGGCGGAGCCAAAGGTAAAGAGCAGAAAGAAAAGCAGAATTGGCAGGTAATAAAAAATGCCCACGGGATTTCCATGAAAGAAAATTAATATAAGAAAGAAAAGTGCTATCTCGAAAATATGAGAGAAAAGATTTTTGACTACAATCGCGAGGATCAGTGATTCTCTTCTGAAATTGATTGATTTTATCAGGTGATTATGGACTTCGATTATAGACCTCGTTGCTTCGAGGGTTGTTGATTGAAAGAAGTTGAAAATAATAATACCAAGGAGAAGGTAGAGAGGATAGCGGGGGATAGTGTCTCCCAATCTGTCTGCAAAGATCAGATAGAGAAGAAGAAAGGTCAAAATCGGGTTGAGTAGGTACCACAAAATACCAAGATAACTGCCTTCATTTCTTAATTTAAATTCGGCTTTTGCGATCTGGAAACTTAATCCAAATATACCTCGAATGTTTGAGTACGTATTTTTAAACAGAGTGCTCATGTTATGAAAAACCCTCCTTTTGGTATTAAAACTCTTTGCACGAAATATGCTAAAGAAGACAATACGATCAGGATAATTAAGACGGTGTTATATTTCTTTTTCCTTTCAGCAAAGTATATTGGAGAGAAAAATGAGATCCCAAGTATATATCTCCCTATGGCATCTACTTCCTCATGAAACAAAAGATCTTTCTGTAATAACAGTATCAAGGCAACTTGTGAGACGAGTAGTACTGTGTACATCGTTATCATTCGGTCTTTATAAAAAAAATAGATTAATATAATTATTAAAATAATGATAAAAAGTACTACAGGTAAAGGACTGAAGATCTTATTGATCTGAGATAAGTAATCAAATGTTTGAGAAGAGCTTAAATGATTTACTAAGGGCTGGAGGATATATTTGTGAACATTTGCCGGAGCTTTATTAAGATAATCAAACGATGAGATGGGGTTTGTTGAAAGAGCCTCTCTGGATTTGAAAACGGGCAAGGTTCCAAGATTCAAATATAGTATGAATTCCCATATAGAAAAAGGTATAATTGCCAGCAAATAGTAGCATAGTTTCTTCCATTCTCGCGATAATACGAGATACAGTAGTATTGCTACAAAAAAAGTTAACGCCAGCTCTCTGGTCAAGAGAGACAGCGAAAGACATAGTGTCGCTAAATAATCTTTTTTTTGTTCCCAAAAATAAACTGAAAGAGCAATAAGCACCATCATTAGGGGTTCTGTCAGATCTCTGCTTACGGTTATCAATAATCCTACCGAAAAACTCCACAAGAAAACCCAATTTGGGTTTGCGGCATATTTCCGCAAGAGTAACATTAGGACGTAACTACTTACAAGGACTGCTGCTATGTTTATAGCAATAAGCATACCCGGAAGCAGGATCGGGAATCCTAGGGATAATAAGAGTGCTAGGAATGGATACAGTAATCTTTGCATAAAATTTGTACCCATCGGCATATTCTTTAAATTGCTGAGAGAGTGATCTAATGCCAAAGCATAATAATATTGGCCGTCAAAACCATTAGTCTTGTGGATCACGATACCTTCCGGCAAACTCAAGTGCGGTAGGCTCTTAGCAAGGCTATTTTGGAATGCTTGAGAAAACTCAATCGTCGCGCTTGGATTAAAATTAAATTTTCCTATGAATAGCAACAAGAAAATTACATAGAATAGAGCTATGATTATAAGATTCCTGTATTCTTTGCTGATCTCTACTCCAAAGATTCTCATTTTAAATTGATTTTATCTTTCTTTGATGCCTATGATGCTTAGCATAAAGGATGAGGAGATTGTTTGCACTCCTATAACGAGCAAGGTAAGAGCAGCAATTGAATTTTTGATTTCGTTCAAACTACCGAAATTTTGATGTATCCAGTGATAGACAATAAAACTATAGAGCGCCGTGCCGCAGAGAATGAAGGCCATCCCGGTGATACCGGCGCTCTCAATCGTAATGTATTTGAAAAGTGTTTCAAATAGTTCGCTTTTTTCACCCATATGGGTGATGGCGTATGTTTTGGCAAAAAGAGCAAAATAGATGAGTTGGTAGCCCGCTATGATCGATCCTGCTGAAAGAAACATTGGATGGAGAGAAAGGCGGATGTTTCCAAGAGAGAATGTGCCAAAATAGAGGACTAATATTGAGATAAGACCTATAGAAAAAAGAATAATGCCGGGAATGAGAAAGAGAACAAGCGGGGAGTAGAGGAAAATAAAACGTAAATGCCTCCAGCCGTCTCGGAATGAACGGAGTTTCGATTCGCCGATTCTTGGCTCGTAACTCACGGGGAGTTCGGTGATCTTAAGATTGGCTTTTGCCGCTTTGATGATCATTTCAGAAGCGAATTCCATTCCCGCGGTGTATAAAGTCATTTTCTCAAAAGCTTTTTTCGATAAAGCTCTTTCTCCGCAGTGGATGTCGCTTATCTCTATCCCAAAGAATTTTTTGGCCAAGAAAGAGAGTATCGGATTGCCGATGTACTTGTGGTGCCATGACATTGATTTTTCCGCCATCATTCCCCTGAATCTATTTCCTACCACTAATTCATATCCCTCTTTGAGTTTCTCTACGAATCGGGGTATATCTTTGAAATCGTATGTCCCGTCGGCATCAGCCATAAAGAAATAATCTCCTTGCGTATATTTAAACCCTGTTAGATATGCTCTGCCGTATCCGCGTCTCGTTTCTTTGATGAGACGGAGATTGGTGAAAGACGGCAGAAGGCCTGAAACAATTTTTGCTGTGTCATCCGTTGAATCATTATCAATCACAATGACCTCCGCCTTGAGAGCATTTTTTTCTATGACCGATTTGATCTCCTCTAGACACCCGCCTATTGATTTCTCTTCGTTGAGACAGGGGAGGATGATGCTTATTTCGACTGGGGTTTCAGAATTTTTGGTAGCCATAGTATGCTAATTGCATGTTCTATCTTATCATAGGAATTGTCTTTTTATTTTTTCCGTATCTGGCGATATTTACGTATAAATCTGCGATCGATGGGTTTTTGAAGATATTTTCCTACAGTGCTCTCTTTTACCTCGCGGTTTCAATTGGTACGCAATTCTTTCACATTTTTAAATACCCTATTATACTTGGATTTTTTGCGCTATACGCACTCGCTTGGCTTGTCATCATTTTCAAAAGAAGGGAATCACTATCTCTCCTGCCGCTTAAAAATAATTGGATATTCTTCCTAGCGCTTCTCATCATTTTTGTTCAATTGTTTATGGTGCATCGTTTTTATACTGGCACCGTAGATACATTCCAAGGTCTTAAACACGTCTCTCACAGCTCCTATGTTTACCCGTTCTTTTCTGACGAATGGGTTACCGCTTCGTTGGTGAATTATACCATCGACAATAACGCTCTGCCCCTTGCCAATCCGTTTTCTCCCGGTGCGTCATTTGTCCCCAATATTCTTTTTGCTTTTTCTTCTTTGCTTGCAGAAATATTTTTGCTCACAGGCCTCAATCCGGTTACCCAGTATTATCTTTTTGCGATCTTCTTTGGGGTTATAATCGGGGCGTCTGTGTACGCTACTCTTAAAGCTTACGAGGTCAATACTTATATTGCAGCCGCAACTATGCTTTTTGCGCTTTCCATTCTGAATAGTGGAAACGTGGCTGGACTTTGGATTCTGATTCCTCTTACTTTCGGACTTATCTTTTTGCTTTGGCAGATTATTTCACAGAGACAAGGAAAGTATATGAACGCGACGCTTTACGTTCTCCTTACTCTTGTTATGTATCCCCCCATGGTTGTTTTCTCTGTTCCGGTACTAATCGCCGGATTTGCACGTTTCCAGAAAAAAAATTCCAGCAAAACCATTTTTCCCTCCTTCGTTCCGTTTTGCGCTTTCCTTTCAGTTCTCGCATTTATCCGTTTTCTTTTATTGAGCCGTTTGCATATGACGTTTGCTCAACTATTCGATACATACGCTCTGCGTCCGGATCTGAATCCGGGTATTTCGTCCTACGCTCTGTGGAATGTTTTGCCTCTTTTTGTTGTCTTCTTGGCTGTAGCCGGTGTGTACACAGCTATGAATAAAAAATATTACGATCTTATCATTGTGTCAGGAATAGGATTGTTATATTGGTATGTGTATATGTATGTAAACAAAATTTTTTTTATCGAGCACTCTAGAGTTATTATTATCACGTCACTTATGCTTATTGTGTTGGCCGGTATCGGCCTGGAGGCGATAATTGAATGGTTGGCGAAGATGCGTATTGTCCGCATTTCTTCTGAAAAAACTTTTCTGTTTTGTGGTGTTGCAATAATTCTCGCATACGCTCTTCATATGCCGTTTTATGCATCCGATAATTCCTGGCAAAAATTTACTTTTTCATTTATAGATGAAAGAGGGAACTACAAAGAATTTGTAACAGTACCGGCAGTGAACAGATATTTGACGGAAGATGATTTGCGACTTTTTCAATCAATCCGCGGAAAAAAGTTTATTGCTCCGCCGTGGAAAGGTCTGGTGATCGGCGCAGCAACGCATAACTTCCCACTCGAGACGAAACCGTCGATGATAACAAATAGGATTTTTCCTTATTTAGACTTTATCAGTCTTAGTTGTCAGGAAAAAATTCGCGTAGCAATACGCTATGATATAAAATATGTTTATTCAGAGCCATTTTTTTGTTCTCAATTCCAAGAGATAGGCCAAAGTGGAGAAAATCTCCATCTTTATAAGATATAGGTTATCCACAGGTTTCTTTCTTTTTTCTTGGATTGAAGTACAATATGATTATTAGAATATAACTTGATAAAAATGTCTAAATCTAAAATAATTGGAGGGATATTGGTGGCTTCTTTATTTCTCTTTATCTTGCCGTTTTATATTCAGAAGGTTTTTGTAAATGATCCAGGACAAGGCATTGCCTTTGGTTCTGAAGAAGTCACTCCAACTCCAGTCCGTCACCATACATCAGGAGGACGGGCAGCGCCACAAGCTCGAGTTCTTCCCGTTCCGACTGATTGTGTCTACCCAGATAGCTACAGTCCAAGCACCGGTGCTCCTTGTCCCCCAGGACTTACTCCGGGGTTCAGCAACAACCCGAATGTTCAGGGTGGAAATGGAGGTGGCGGTGGTGGTTCCGGATCAGGTCAAGGATTAACAGCTCAACAAGTTCTCTGCAGTTCTCTTAGTTCGCTCTTCTTTCGATCAGAAGGGCCTCGCGTAACAGCATTGCAAGAACTGCTCTGGCCTTCGCTGTCTGACTTTTTTAAAGACACTGGTTTGACTCACTATACGACTAAGTTTCTTCGACTGACGATGAAAAAAGTTGAAGACTATCAGTTCGCACATGGTCGTGGCCGGATAGGAGTTGTTGGTCCTAAGATGCTCGGTGAACTTTGTTCTTCTTAAGGAACGCCTTGTAAAAATAATCTAAAAATGAAAAACAGTCTTTCAGTAGACTGTTTTTCATTTTTGGGTTCTCAGTCTATACGTCCTAATGTGCGCAGAGTAGTGGGCGATTTTTTCTTCAAAAACTCTGCTATAATTTTCTATTATGAAAGTAATTCTTTATATGGCGACAACGGCGAACGGCCTCATTGCGAAAGGTAATGATGATACGAGCTGGATATCAAAAGAGGAGTGGAATAGTTTCAACGCTTCGGTGCAAACGTCGGGTAATATTATTTTGGGACACAGGACGTATCAAATCATTACAAAGCAGCCTGGACCTGCAGAGCTCGAGGCTGTAAAAGTGATAGTGGTTTCGCATCAAGATTTCAAGACGTTAAGTCCTAATCATTTTGTTGCGCACTCTCCGAAAGAAGCTCTTGAATTATTAAGAAATTTTAAGACAGTCATCGTTGCTGGCGGCGGGGTTCTGAACGCCTCATTTCTCTCAGAAAATTTGGTAGATGAGATCTATCTTGATATCGAACCAATGATCATGGGGAAGGGAATTCCGCTTTTCAATGGTCTAGATTTCGAGAGGAAGCTAGAATTTATTGATTCAAAGAAAATTACTGATAATGAAATTCAGCTGCATTACAAAGTGGTGAAATGATATTAAAGATATGCTCATCATATTTAAAAACAAAAAAATAGAACTACGAGATGTCATTCTTGGCGGACAAGATGGATTGGTGAATGTGCTCGGTCTTTCCCTCGGACTTTTTGCTTCCGGCGCTTCTACGAGAGTGATTCTCATCGCCGGTCTTGCCGCCGGCTTTTCTGAAGCCATAGCTATGGGCGGGGTCGGGTATACTTCTTCGCTCGCTGATACTGGAAGAAGAAATACAATGAACACTCACGAGCTCATTTTCAGCTCTTTTATCATCGGATTCTCTGCACTTTTAGGTTCGCTCATTCCTCTCGTCTCGTTCTTATTCTTTTCTACTTCTGTCAGCATGGTGGTCTCAATGGGCGGAGCAGCGCTTGTCCTCTTTGGATTTGGAGCTCGAAATGCTGAAGAAATGGGGAGAGGCAAATTGCGTGGCGGCCTCGAGATTCTGATTATCGGTATTTTGAGTGCGCTTGCAGGCTTTGCTATCGGTTGGTTGCTTAAGGTTTGACCCACATCCTTCTTTTCACTAAGATAAAAGAATGTATCTAGCTCAATTTTTCACTGTTGTCATAGTTCATCTTCTTGCTGTCATGAGTCCTGGACCTGATTTTGTTGTGGTGACAAGAAATAGCATCATCTATTCAAGAAAAGTGGGGGTATATACCTCTATTGGATTGGCCATTGGGATTGCGATGCACGTTACCTACTGTCTTTTTGGTATCGGGCTTCTTATCTCACAATCGATCCTTTTGTTTAGCATTATAAAATATCTTGGTGCAGGATATCTTATTTATATTGGATATAAGTCTCTCCGAGCAAAGCCTCAAGCTGAGAAAGTGGAAGAGATTCTGAAAGTTGAAAAAGAAATGAGTCCATTGTCTGCGATTCGAATCGGATTTCTCACGAATGTATTAAATCCGAAGGTTACGCTTTTTATGCTCGCTCTTTTCACTCAAGTCATAAATCCAGGAACACCAAGATTTATCGAGAGCTTGTACGGTATTGAAATGGTAGCGATGACTTTTATGTGGTTCTCGCTTGTTTCTGTGTTTTTCTCGAATCCGCTTATCAAAGCAAGGATCTCAAAAGTGCAACATCATATCGAGCGGGTAACTGGTGCCGTACTTATCATTCTCGGTATCAAAGTTGCTCTCGCAAGCAGAAAATAGTTGCGAGGCAGATTTTCTGCTATAATGAGATATTAATACTAAGCAATTTTTCCGATGAACTCTAAAATCATTCTGGGTATTATTGTTGTTCTTTTGCTTGTTGGAGGTATTTTCTTATTTTCAAGCCAGACTGCAACTTCGCCAAGCCCTTCTCCGACTTTAACTGGTTCAACCGAGACACCTGTCCCGAGTGAAAGTCCTTCCGGTTCTCCTGTTTCAAGTGGATCTCGGGAGTACTCACTTGCTGATGTGGCAGCGCACGCTAATGCACAGAGTTGCTATACGACGATAAATGCGAAGGTGTACGATCTTACCAGTTGGATAGACCAGCACCCAGGCGGACGAGAAGCAATTCTCTCTCTTTGCGGGAAAGATGGGACAGCTGCCTTTACAGCTATGCATGGAGGACAAGCGCGTCCGGAAGCAGAGCTCGCATCTCTTTTTATTGGAGTTTTAAAATAATTAATTTTTATTATGAAGAATATGAAAAAATATGCTCCGCTTGTGCTTCGCGTCGGTATTAGTCTCGTCGTTTTGTGGTTTGGTTTTCAACAGCTCTTACATCCGCAGATGTGGGTGAGAATTCTACCTGCATGGACAGCATCACTCCCATTTACACCCCTTACTCTCATTGCTATCAATAGTTGGTTTGAAATTATCTTCGGTCTCGCGCTTCTTGTTGGATTTCAAACAAGAATTGTTGCTTTTCTTGTGGCGCTCCATATCTTCCACATTGCATACACTTTGGGCTACGGTGCCGTTGGAGTCCGGGATTTTGGATTGGGAATGGCCGCTCTCTCAATGGCAATGGGAGAACCTAATGAATTGTCGCTCGATGGTTATTTAGCAAAGAAGAGGCAAATGGTGGTCTAGGTTTTCTTTTGAACAGATTTTATCTAAAATAGAAGGATGAATATAAAACGGATAGACCTCCAGATTCTCCATTTTGTAAGAAGGATTTCAATTCCCCTCGCAAGGTTTTCTATTTTTCTGGTTTTTTTCTGGTTTGGTTTTTTGAAAGTACTCGGACTTAGTCCTGCGTCAGTCATGGTCAAGACGCTCCTTCACTCAACTATGCCTTTTATGGATCCGCCGACATTTCTTATATTTTTTGGCCTTTTTGAAATGCTTATCGGAATTCTTTTTCTTATCCCGGGGCTCGAGAGGGTAGTTATTCCGCTTCTTTTCATTCACATGATTACAACTATGCTTCCCCTCTTTATTCTGCCGAAAATGGTCTGGACGGCAGTTTTGGTGCCCACTCTCGAAGGTCAATATATCATCAAAAACATCGCTATTATTGCGGTAGCTATAGGTATTGCCGCTCATCTCCATCCGATTCGTACTCGCCTAATGCCCCTTTGAAATTGGCTTAAAATGTGGTATTGTTGTACCCATTCGCACATTTTATGCGCCAACGCCTTACAATCGCCCATATCATCTCGGAGGTTCAACCTTTTTCCAAAAGTGGTGGTTTAGCCACGATCGGAGGCTCTCTTCCTCGTGCTCACAGAGAACTTGGCCATAACGTTCTTATCATCACTCCTTACTACGAGAATATCGTCAATATCGAAGGCCAGACGCTCGAAGTTGTCGCTGAAAATGAGCATATAGAACTTTCTCCCGGAATTTGGGAGGAGGTGAGTTTCTTGAAGGGTATGCTTCCATCAAGCGATGTGCCCGTGTATTTTGTGGCAAGCAAGAAATTTTTCGGCGAAAGAAACACTCTATATGGAGCGGTAAACGATAATGCCCGCTTCTTTTTCTTTGATGTTGCCGCGCTTCATCTTCTTAAACTACTTGATCTAAAGGCGAATGTGCTTCATTGTCACGATTGGCACACCGGCCTCATTCCTTATTTTTTGCGCGGACGATATAAAAAAGACGAATTTTGGCATGATACTGCGTGCCTTTTCACTATACACAATCTTGCATTCCAGCTCGGGCATGATTGGTGGGCTATTCCTGAGGGTGAGCGCGATCCCGGCACTTCTTCCTTGCCGACGTTTGATGATATCGATAGGGTAGAGAAAATCAATTTCGCAAAGCGCGCGATTATGAACGCTGATGCGATCAATACTGTATCAGAAACATATCGAGAAGAGATCATGACCAAAGACTTCGGTCAGGAGTTGAATCGTGTTCTTAAAAATCGAGAAAAAATTGTTTTTGGAATTGTAAATGGTATTGATTACGATGATTACAATCCGCTCACTGATCCGGGTCTTGTTCAACATTATAGCGACAAATCTGCGAATAGAAAAAAAGACAATAAGCTTTATATTCAGAAAAAGTACGGTTTGGAAGTAGATGAGTCTGTACCTCTTATCTGCATGACATCTCGCATTACCAATCAGAAAGGTTTCGACCTTTTTTCTCTGGTAGTCTCTACCATTTTGCGTTTGAATGCACAGATTATCATTATGGGGGATGGAGATAAGGCGCTCAGCGACACGCTTTCAGCTGCGGAAAAAGAATTTCCGAAAAAGTTCGCATTTGTTCCTTTTGATAGCGATATGGAGACTTCTCTTTATGCGGGGTCAGATATGTTTCTTCTTCCATCGCGTTTTGAGCCGTGCGGAATCAATCAGCTCATTGCTCTTCGTTATGGATGTATTCCAATCGTCCACCATATCGGCGGATTGGCAGACACTATCACTGATTTTGATCCGTACGAGCAAACCGGAAACGGGTTTACATTCACTCGGTATGACTCCGGAAATCTCTTGATTGCAATCGTTCGTGCACTTGAGACATACAAATATAAAGATACATGGAAAGCTCTTGTTGTCTTCGGACTTCAGCAGGCGAATTCTTGGATAATTCCAGCGCAAAAATATATTGAACTCTATAAGACCACAATACGGCTCAAGAAGAAGTTTATGAGGAATGGAGGAGGGAATGGCAAATAATTTCTTGTATGAAGTATTGGGTCAACATTTTGCATATCTATCAGCCGCCGACGCAGGAGAAGGAGGTGATAGAAAAAGTTTCAAATGAGAGCTACTCGCTTATTTTGAAGCTTCTCGAAAAATATCCCAATCTTAAGATTACTTTAAATATTAACGGTTCGCTTGTTGAGCTCTTAGAGAAATACGGGAGGGCGGACATACTTCTTGGTATTCGAAAATTCGCCGATGAGGGGAGGATCGAACTTCTCGGGAGCGCGATGTATCATCCAATACTTCCGCTTTTGTCGAAAAAAGAAATAGAACGGCAGATACAACTGAATGAAGATGTTTTGAAAAAATATTTTGGAAATGCATATAAAACGGCCGGTTTTTATCTGCCCGAACTTGCCTACGGGAAAAAAGTCGCGAGCGTCTTGAAAAAGCTCGGGTTTACTTTCCTTGTTCTCGATGAAACCCACACGGAAGCCAAAGTGAATCCGGAAGTCAGATACGTCTTAAAAGGCAACGGACTGAATGTCATTTTTCGCAATACTGAATTCTCGAAAACATTTCCTCCTGAATATATTTCTCAAAATAAGGCGAAAATTCTGGGTGATTATATTGTCACGCTTCATGATGGAGAACTCTACGGACATTGGCATACAGACGATAGGGGATTTTATGAACGTATTTTCACCGACATGGAGGTGAAGACTCTTGCAGCTTCTGAATATCTTTCTCGACTCTCTAAAAGCGAAACTATTTCGGTTCGCGAGGCAAGCTGGGAATCCACCAAAGAAGAACTTGCCGAGAAAATTCCTTTTGGACTTTGGAACGACCCAAGAAATATGATTCATAAACGCCTCAATCTGTTTAGGAACTTTGTCCTTAAAACTGTCGAAGGCGCGCAGGGAGATTTAGAATATGGAAAAGCAAGAAAGTATGCCGACAAAGGAGTAGCAAGTTGTGCATGGTGGTGGGCGAGCGAAAGGAAGATCGGTCCGTTTTCTCCAGTCTCTTGGAATCCGACAGAAATTGAAAAGGGGGCGAAACAGCTTCTTCTCGCGGTGCGCGCACTTTCAAATGTTGATGAAAAGATAAAATTAAAAGCTGAGAAACTTTTTGCAAAACTACACGAGCTCATTTGGGAGAAACACTGGAAAGATCATAAAAACGGCTGAGATAGATTTCAGAATCTGCGTTATAATAAAAGTATGTTTTGGTTTCATCGTCCTAAGTGGTACGAAAACGCGGTTATTTATCAAATTTATCCGTGGAGCTTTCAAGACTCGAACGGAGACGGTATTGGCGACCTTGAAGGTATTATTTCAAAGCTCGATTATTTTCGGGGCAGCCCGCATTCCCTGGGCGTTGATGCTTTGTGGATTTCACCTGTATATCCATCGCCGATGAAGGATTTCGGCTATGATGTTACGGATTATTGCAATATAGATCCCAGATTTGGAACGCTCGGGATTTTCGACAAGCTTATAGTAGAGGCGCACAAGCGGGGGCTTAAGATTATTATGGATTTGGTGGTCAATCATACTTCCCGGGAACATCCATGGTTTCAGGAAGCGAGAATGTCAAAAACGAACCCAAAGCGTGATTGGTACGTTTGGAAAGATCCTCTGCCCGGAGGACTACCTCCGAATAACTGGCTTGCTGTTTCTGGCGGGCCAGCGTGGACACCCGATCCTTCGACTGGGCAATGTTATCTCCATCATTTTCTCCCGCACCAGCCAGATTTGAATTGGAGAAATGAAGAGGTCCGGAGAGAATTTAAAAAGATAATTGATTTTTGGCTCAAAAGGGGAGTTGACGGTTTTCGCGTAGATGCAGTCGCGCACACGATCGAAGACGAGCGTTTCCGTGATGACCCGGTGAATAAGCATTTCGCTTCGGGTGTTGATATTCCTTATGACGCCTTCCTTCATTTGTATGATGAGAATCAACCTGAAGTTGCGGGCGTTATCAATTATATTTGTGAATGTTCGAAAAAATTCAAAGATATATTTGTGGTGACAGAATCGTATCTCAATTTGGCCAAACTTATGAAGATCTACGATGGATGCCCTTATCACAATCACGCGCCTTTCAATTTTAATTTTTTCGAGATTTTCAAAGAGCCCTGGTCTGCTGAAAGTTATCGCTCATTTATAAACGCGTTCGATAAGCTTGTGGGTCCAAACAGGATTCCGACCTACGTGCTCGGTAATCATGACCATAAGAGGATTTTGACGCGCTTTGGAGAACATCGCACGCGTCTCCTTGCACTTATGCTTCTTACGCTTCGAGGAACTGCCTTCGTCTATTACGGAGAAGAAATCGGGATGAGAGATGTTGCTATTCCAAAACACAAGATGAAAGATGGTTTCGCTACGCTCATCGAGAATCCTTCGATTATTCGGGATCCGGAAAGAACACCGATGCAATGGTCGGACGATCTCTATGCGGGCTTTTCGGAAGCGGAACCGTGGCTTCCTGTTTCGGATGACTACGCGAAGGTAAACGTTAAAACAGAAAGGGCAAATCCGGAATCTATGTTTTACCTTTATAAAATGCTTCTCTATTACCGCAACGCTTCAGAATGTCTACGATATGGAGCATATATGCCGCTTGACACAAAGTCCGCCGATATCTTTTTCTATAAGAGATACACAAAAAAAGAGGAATGGTTTGTTATGCTTAATTTTTCAAATGAAACAGTAGTTGAAGAGTTGGTTCTGATAAAAAAGGATATTAACATAGTATGTTCATCCTATATGAATGCTCCTCTCGTGTCGGAGAAAAATAAAATTACACTTCGGCCGTACGAAGGAATTCTTTTTACTCTCTAGCTTCCTTATTCATACCGCAAAGCCTCTATTGGATTTAGCTTTGCCGCGCGACGGGCCGGATAATATCCGAAAATAATTCCGATTGCGGTTGAAACTCCAAAGGCCAGAAGCACGGAAGAAAGCGAAACTTGCGTTTGTACGATGCCGAAATAGGTCACGAGAGAAGCGATTGACCATCCCAGAACAATCCCAATAAATCCTCCGATGAAAGTAAGTGCGATTGCTTCAACAAGAAACTGGGTGTTAATGTCGCTTCTTTTCGCTCCGATCGCTTTGCGAAGTCCTATCTCTTTCGTCCTTTCAGTGACGGTGGTAAGCATCATGTTCATAATTCCGATTCCTCCCACTACGAGTGAAATTCCCGCTATAGAAGCTAAGAATAATGTAAAAGTATTTACTACTGTAGAAAGTGTGCCCAAGATATCCTCTTGTGAAATGATGGAAAAATCAGCTTCGTCCACCCGGTGTTTTTCGAGGAGAGCGGTGGTTATGAGGTCGCGCACCGTATTCATCTGTTCTTTATCGGTCACGCTCACATAGAGGGCGGAGAGATAATCCACTCCGCTTAAGACTTTCTGCATTGTGGAGAGGGGAATGATAACTAAATCATCTGGTCCGGAAAATCCTGCACCTCCTTTCGCTGTCAATATTCCAACAACTCGAAAGATAGTATTGTTTATGCGAATTGTTTTTCCCAACGGGTCTGCCTCGCCAAAAAGATCTTTTGCAATATTTGCTCCAAGCACGGCCTCTCTTCCGATGCTTCTTATGCTCGCGTCGCTTAAGAAATTTCCCTCCGCAACAGAGAGATTTTTTACTTCGAGATACGCCGGGAGAACTCCATTTACTGTGGTGTTCGTATTATTTCCTGTTGGAGCGCTTACTTGAAACCTTCTCGATAATTCTGGAGAAAGTGCGGCGATTCCTTCGATTGTTTTTATAATATCCACATCCTCATTTTTGAGACTTTGAGCGGAACCTCTTCCTGACGAGACGAGCCCTCGTCCCGGCTGTACGACTCCGGGCAAAATGGTGAGAAGGTTTGAACCGAGACTTTCAATTGAAGATTGTATTTGTACTTTTGCGCCCTGTCCGATAGAGACCATTGCAATCACAGAGCCGATTCCTATCACAATACCGAGCATAGTAAGGCTAGTGCGAACTTTGTTCGAAGAAAGAGCGGTGTATGTTTCTTGAAGGATGTCCAGCGTTGTCATCTTGTTTCGCTTTTGTGAATAATTCTTCGCGTATGCTTTTTGCTGTCGCTTAATACCAATCCGTCTTTGATATGAATAATCCTTTCAGCATGTTCCGCAACATCCGATTCGTGGGTGATAAGTACAATGGTGCGCCCCTCCTCTTCATTTAAACGCTGGAATGTGCCGAGCACAATCTCTCCAGTTTTTGTATCAAGGTTTCCGGTCGGTTCATCTGCGAGAATGAGTTTCGGATTGTTCACAAGCGCTCTCGCAATTGCCACGCGCTGGATTTGTCCTCCAGAGAGCTGGTTTGAAAGGTGGAGAAAATGATCTTGTTCGAGTCCCGCGGCTTTTAATGCCTTCTGTGCACGAATTATCCGTTCCTCTTTTTTTATTCCGTCATATACGAGCGGGAGCATCACATTGCGAAGCACGGTGGCTCGCGGAAGAAGATTGAAAGCTTGGAATACAAAGCCGATTTTATCTCTTCGTATGTTTGCCAGTTCATCATCGCTTAGTAAACTCACATCTTTTCCATCTAGAAAATATTTTCCAGAAGTGGGAGTGTCGAGAGCTCCGAGGATGTGCATGAGCGTAGATTTCCCCGAACCTGACGGCCCCATAATTGCGACAAATTCTCCATTAGTAATCGAGAAGCTTACTCCGCGAAGCGCTTGAAACGCCAAATTTCCTGATGAGTATGTTTTTGTGACATCTTTGATTTCAATCATGGTTACTGAAGTTTCTATCTTCCTGTTGTACCGCGATTTGCTCCGCCTCCAGTTGTTGTACGCGTTCCTCCCCCAAAGATGCTCGGTGCTTGAGAAGTTGTGGGGGATGCCGATGCGGCAATCGTTCGTACAATGATCTTATCTCCTTCTTTGAGTCCCGAAGTGATTTCTGTCTTTGTATCACCCGCAGTGCCAATCTCTATTTCTTGCTGAATCGGCAAAGCAGATGAAGTCACTCCTGATTTTGAGGAAGTATCTCCTGAAGCATCGGGGAGAATTTCTACATAATGTTTTTCACCCCTTATTTTTACAGCGCTATTTGGTATCGCCAGTACATTTCCTATCGTGCTTGTCACAATCACCGCGTTCGCGCTCATCCCAGCTTTTACCCGGTCATCTTCGGTGTTGAATGCGACTTTTACATTGTAATTCACCACTCCCTGCGTGACTGTGCCCACAAGGTCCATCTCGACGACTTCTCCAGAAATAGAAAGTCCTTCTACTGCATCGAAGGTCAGCGTTACTTTTTGTCCGACTTTGATATGAGCGATGTCTACTTCATTAAGGGAAATATCGGCGATCTTTGTTTTACTGAGAAAGATGCCAACTACACTCCCACTCGAAATCGAATCATTCTTTTCTACGTCCAGCCGGCCTACGATGCCATTAAAAGGAGCTGTAATAAAGTGATCGTAGTAGGCTTTTTCTTTTTGACGCACATTTAGTTCGCTTGATTTTACGTCTGTCTCTTTTGGCCCGTTTTTTACGTCGGCAAGGTTGAGCCTCGTTTCTTCAAGGTTTCGTTTTCCTGATGCAATAGATTCTTTGGCTGAAAGAAGGTTTGCTACGGCAGAGTTTATTGTGGCTGTGAGCGAGCTTACCGCTGCATTTGCTTCACTCGCGTCCGTATCGCTTGCTTCCGCGTATCGGCTTGTGTATGAGACTGCATCTTTCGCGTCTTTTGCAGCTTTGGCGACTATATTCGCGGTTTGGTATCCATTTATGACCTTAGCTTCTATAATTTCAGGATTCGTTTTCGCTGAAATACCAACGATATCTTTCTGAAATGCGTAAAAAGCTGTTTCTGCGGTTACGAAACTTTCGTATGCCTTCGTTCGGTATGTTCTCTCAGTTCCATCCAGACCGTAGTTTGTCTGGCGTAAATATCCATTTCCCGACAAAAGGGAATTAAGATCGTCGTGAACTTTAGACATATCGAAGGAAGATGCTGTAAGGGTTCCGAGAGCATTGTTGTAGGCGGTAGTGAGTGAACTCTCGGCATTATTGAGGGTATTTTGCGCCTTTATAATATCAAGTGGTTCGACAGTAATGAGGTCTTTATAAGCAATTTTTGCGTTTTCGAGTTCAATGCCCGCATCGAATGAGTCTATCTGAAGAATAGTGCTTCCAGCTTTTATTTCATCACCCGTTTTCGCATTGAGGGCCACTACTTCGCCAGAAACTTTTGCTTTGAGTTCAATTTGATTCGAAGCGGAAACTTGGCCTGTTCCGGTGACCGAAGAGGTAATAGTACCTTTTTCGACAGTTGCGAGGATGTATCGAGGTTCGGTCGAGGGGGCAGTGTAGTGCTTATAGATTTGGTAGGCGCCGAAAACGATAGCAAGAACTACTATTAATCCAATAATTTTATGAGCGAGAAACCACAATTTTATTTTTTTATATTTGTGCATAGTTTTATTATATTAGATTTCGACTTCTTTTTTCGCGCAGACGAACATTTTTTCAAGTAGGCGAGAAAGGGTTTTTCGTTCCTCGGGAGTGATGGTGTTGAAGGTGGTCTCGGCATGACGATCGATGTGGTGGAGTGATTTTTTTAAAAGTTTTTTTCCTTTTTCGCTCACATTTAAAAAAGGACTTCGAATATTTTCTGGATTCTTTGTCTTCACAATAAGATCTTTTGCAAGGAGATTTTGGATTTGCCGGCTGATCGAGGCTTCGGTGACGTCCCAGAAGCTGGCGATCTTTTTCTGCGAAGAGTTCGGCAGGTTGGAGAGGGCAGCGAGCATCCTAAATTGCGAGATGCCGATGCCAATTTCATTGCGCAGAATTCTGCCGCTCAAGCGTGCCATCGTAAAGGCGAATCGGAATGTGGGACGAAGCACTATTTCTATAGGTACTTTTTGTTTCATTTCTTTATCTTAGCATGTTAAGTGGAGGAGTCAAGAACTCGAAATTTCTCACTGAAGACTGTTTTTTAAATTTTTGCTACTATAATCGGCATGGAACACCTTACGAAACTTTTCCATATTTTGGAACTCACCCGCAAACAGCCGCAATATGGGTATGCCGTAAATGGCGGAGACATGCCGCTTTCGAATTTGGCAGAGCATCAATATTTGGTAGCAATGCTTGCATGGCAGATCGCCGCTTCTCTTAATGCAAAAGGTGCAAAGATCGACATAAAAAAAGTTCTTGAACTTTCGCTCGTGCATGATCTGGGCGAACTCTTTGGGGGCGATATTTCTATGCGATACAGGAAAGCAAATCCCGAAGCTTATAAGCACGCTAAGAAATTTGAAATAGAAAATCAGCGCTATCTTTCCGGTCTTTTTGGTGCACAGAAAGGATATTTTGCAGATCTTTTAAAAGAAGAACAAGCTTTTGAATCAGATGAATCGCGGATCGCAAAAATTGCTGATTATATAGAGGCTGTGCATTTTAAAATGTATGCCAATAAATTCATGAAATCTGACGTAAAGCTCATCAGCTCGACTTTTATCAAAATGATACAAGGCATGAAAGACAAGATTGCGAAGAAGTTTCTTACGAAGTTCGTTCAGAGTTGGAAAAGGGACATGCTGAAGGATATTTCTTTTGCGGACACGGTGGCTAAAATTTTCTCTTAACTTTTATGGCGCATGAAATTGAGACGAAGGTTTTGGATATCGACAGCGGGGATTTGATCGCGAAACTCACAAAACTTGGAGCAAAAAGAACCAAAGAGACTCGTCTGATTGTGGATTGGTTTGGTCCGAAGGGACTTACTCATGCAGGTGATGATCCGTGGTTTCTTCGAATTAGGCAGAATTCAGAAGGGAAACGTGAAGTGACGTGGAAAGCCAAATCAGAAATTTTGGGAACTGCTCGCAAGCACAAAGAAATTAATTTTAATATTGAGGAATCCGAAAAATTAGCCGATCTTTTTGAAGAATTTGGTCTCGAGCTTTACGGCCATCAGGAAAAAGATAGGATCTCTTTTGTTTTGAAAGACTGGGTATTTGATATCGATCAGTATCCAAAAATGCCAGCGTATCTGGAAATCGAAGGGAGCAGTGAAGAACACGTGAAAGAAGCAATCGTGCTTCTCGGTCTTTCAAAAAATAAAACGTGGGCTAAAGGAGAAAGAACGCTTATAAACGACATTTACGGGCTTGATTGGTTCCATATGAAGTTTTAATAAAACATTTTTTATGGTTGATTCAAAAGAATTAAAACCCAGAGTGGGGATGGGTGTCATTGTTTTCAAAGACGGAAAAATTCTTTTAGCTAAAAGAAAAGGGCAATTTGGCAATGGAGAATATCAATTTCCCGGGGGACATTTGGAGTATATGGAGACGTTTGAAGAGTGCGCAATGCGCGAAACGAAAGAGGAATGCGATATTGAAATAAAAAATATTCGATTTGTTTCGGTTGGTACGACGAAATTATATCCCCCTCGGCATTATGTTCATATCGGGATGTCGGCAGATTGGTCAAGCGGAGAGCCGCGGGTGATGGAGCCAGAAAAAAGCGGAGAATGGGATTGGTATCCGCTCGATAATCTGCCAGAGCCTCTTTTCTCGGGATCGAAAGTTATTTTAGAAAATTACCAGAAAAAAAGAGTTTACTTCAATTCATGAAAATCTCCATCATCGATATCGGAACCCAAAGTCTCAAACATTATATTTTTGAAGTAAAACCGGGTCCTAAAAAACTTATTCATTTTGAACGATATTCCGATGTTGGTCTCGGTGTAGCTGAAAATATTGCTCCTGAGGCATTTCAAAGAACTTCAGAGCTTCTTTCGGTTGCTTTGGTCCGAAATAAAAAAGAAGGCGTGAAAATGCTAAAAGTCCTTGGCACAGAGGCTTTGAGAAAAGCAAAAAATGCTCCCGAGTTTTGTAGAATGGTTGAGGACATTCTTTCTGTGACGCCAGAGGTTATTTCTCAAGAGAAAGAAACTCTTTATCTCTATAAAGGGTTTGTTAATGTGATTCCATCAAAAATCCAGTTTGCAGCAGTAAATATTGGCGGAGGAAGTACAGAATTAGTTTTTGGAGATAAGAAAGATCTAAAAAGCTTTAATAAATTCCCTTTTGGAGTTAAATTTTTGAAGGGAAAATTTTTACGGGGTGATGGCGCTATTGATTGGGATAGTCTCGATAAGTATTTAGAGGCGGAAATGATTATAACCGAAAAGGCAGATATTATTTTTGTCACTGGAATCTTGCATTTCGTAGAATTAATTAGTTCTCCTCTTAAGTTATCTTTTACACCAGGCGCATTTTCTGCGCACACCATGCTTTTTTCTCCGGATGGTTTTTCTGATTATGTCCAGAAATTAAGGCGAACACCAATCGATGAATTAAAAAAGATGTATCCGAAAGATCCGGCGTTTTGCGACAATATTGCCGTTGGACAATCTGTTTATCTTGCAATTGCAAAGAAAGTTGGGGCCACACAGATTTTTCCTAGTAATAATGATCTAACGGACGGAGTGATTGAAGAGATGTGTTCTTAGCTAATTCCAGGAATCTCCTTATTTTATGAGCTTTAAAAATTTTTCCCTAGCTTTTATTTTAATGTGTGCTGTGCGTAGTAATCCACTCTTGCACGTGTTTCTCTGTGACATATAATATCCTTATACGTTTCCGGTTTTGATTGTTGTTTTTGAAAAATTATTTCGTTGCGTTGGGGAAGTCCGGTGTAATTCCGGCACAGTACCGCTACGGTAACTCTCGAAAGAGGGAAGTCCGAATACCGCGCACGAAAGTATGTTTCGTCAGTCCTCGAGTAAAGGATGTGAGATTAAAGAGTACGCGCTTGCGCCTCTTCGCCACCTTCTTTCATCGAGAAGGATTTTTTGTCTTTATTTATTTTCATGCCAGAAACACTGCAAGAAATACCAGAAGATTTCATAGATAAACCTCAAGCTCCCGTACTTGAGGATATTCCTCCTGTCGAGAGAGTTCCTGCAGATTCTCGAGAGGATACCAAGTCTCCCGAAGATGTTGCGAATGAAGAAAGGCTTAAACAAGAAAATTTAGAAGCGAAAAGGGAGGCGCGAAAAGCCGAGAGAGGAGAGTGGAGAGATGGGGATATTCGGGCAGTCATCGCGAAAGAACACGGAGGGAAAAGTAAGGAATGGGGGGTGGATGATGAGGTGAACATATCCGGCGACAGTACGTATTTTAACGAAGCAGATGGGAAAATTTATGATTTAGCAACGGATGAGTGTTTGACTGATAAAACAGGGAAAGGCTCTGTTAATGAGAATGAAAATTTTCGAAAGGCGGATGAGGAGATGAGAAAGGGCTTGGCCGAAAAAGGTTCCTACACTTTCAAATTTGTTGATGAAAAAGGCACTCATATTACATTTGTCAGGCTTGAAGGACAGAATAATGAGATTAAATATTCCTATTATTTACATCCTGAAAAAGAACTTGTAATACGAGAAGAGACTGATGATGGATATGATGATTCAGAAATAGTAAGCACATCTTTTGATGGAGATAGTGATAACGATAGCGGGCCGCTCGTAATTGATGTAAATGCCGAATTGCGAGAGCAAATGGGGATGGAAAATGCTTCAGGAATTTTTTCCGACGCATCTCTTGTGAATGGGACGAATGGAGAAAACACGCAAGTGGATGCGGTGGACTCAATCTCTATCGCTCCGTTATTTGAAACTTCTCATTTGAATACGATTATAAATATCTCGCCTAGAGAAGCGCCAGAGAGGCAAGCACCGGAAGAGAAAGTGCAAGGAAAAGCAGAGATTTTTGCAGAAAAAACTGAAAACTTCGAAGCAATCGCTCGCGTGAATAGCCAAGAGCGTTTGGAGCGGGAGTCAGAGGAAGAATCCGAAGTGGTAGAAGTACATTCCGAAAAGAAAGAAGAAATTATTGAAGAGCTGTTAGCGCCAGAAGTTTTCCAAGCAGACGAGAAACGGGAGCCAGTCGTTTTCAAAGAAGAAGGAGAAGATATCCTTATTCCAAGCGATTTGAGTAAAAGAGCTGGTACGGATAGCACGGAAGCTAAGGAGACTTTAAAGGCAGGAATTTTCGAGGAAGAACAGCCGTCCGGAATTGAGTTGGTGAGCATTCCCGAGCCAGAGCCAGAAGATCCGGAAGGAGGTGGAGATACTTTTGCTGAGGATAAAATTGAACAGCAAATTGTTCCTCTCAAAGAAGTTTGGGAAGAAGAGTTTATTCTTGAAAAAATAACAACCCCAGATAAACCTCCGATAGTACCAGAAGCGGAGAAAAAAGATCTGCCAAAGGAGAAGGAAAAACAGGTTGTCATTGCAGAAAAGAAAAAGCCGATAAAAATAGAGAAACAAGAAAGAAAAGAACCGGAGGAAACACCTGAGAAAAGAGAAGTGGCGGAAAAAAATGCAGACAAGCCGGGCATTATTGAGAAGAAAATAGAAGAAGACAAAAAAGAGGATAAAATTTCTGATGAAGTCCTTATTCCTTCTCCGTATGTTCAGTTTTCTCGTCCGGAAGCGAAGAGAATCGTGGTTGAGAATGAAAGGAAAGGAGACCAGGCGCAAGAAAACATTTCCGAGACGGGTGCGAATACAATCGATATCTTTTCAGGGCAGGAGAGGGATGCTCGTTTTGGTGAATCTCGAGAAAAAGCGGGAGTTCTAAGCGGAGTGAACGGAAGACAGCCGCAATCAAATATTGACGAATTGGAAGCGGAACGAACCTATACCGAAAGTGATCCGTCGAGCGGTATCACAATGAGACGAGCCGCGTAATTTAGATTTCCATGACTGATTTTCATTTTAAAAAAATTGAATATTTTGATCTTCGAAAAGAAGTTCGCTCGGGCAAATTGCCGAACGTTATTGGCCGTACCGAGGAAATGGAACGGCTTACACGTGTCGTGACTCGAAAGATAAGCAACAATGTCCTCGTTGTTGGCTCAAATGGCATCGGGAAAACTACCCTTGTTTATGGCTGGATAAAAAAGATGGCAGGGAAGAAAGAGTTTGATTCGCTCCAATTTATCCAACTTGATGCGGAGCATTTGTATGAGCTTGAAAATGAAGCCTATGCAAAATATTTTGAGCAAGCACTGACGACCTTGCCTCCATCTGTAGTTTTTATAGATAATTTTGGAAGAGCGGTACTTGGCAACAGTTCACTCCTTAAAAATATTTTTCGCCTCTATCAGATACTTCTGAAAAAGTCGCACGTGCGAATCGTTTTGGCCCTTGAACCTAATGAATATGCATGGCTCGAGCGGGAACATCCTGCATTTGTTAAATCTTTTGAAACGATACAAGTGAAGAATCAAACTTCGCTTGAGTACGCGCAAATCCTTGAAAGAGCACTACCAAATCTGAATGGGGAACATGTTTTGGTTTCGGATACGGTGCTCAAAGAAATTGTGGGCTTTGTGGAACGATTTCCCAAACTGGGGCAATTGCCTCGGGGAGCAGTCAGTCTTCTTGATGAAAGTCTTGCCTATGCTGTGTCGCTTGGGAAGAAAGAGCTTTCGGATGACATTATTGCTTCTGTCGTTGCGGGCAAAACTGGAATTCCTAAAGCGCAATTGAAGCCCGATGAGCTTCATGTGCTCAAAAATCTTGAGTCTGTTTTGAGCGAAAGAATAATCAACCAAAAAGGAGCAATAAAGAAGATTGCGGCGACGCTCCAGAGAGCGAAATTGGGAATTCGAAATCCGAATAAACCATTGGGCTCGTTTCTTATGCTCGGCCCTTCTGGGGTGGGGAAAACCGAAACAGCAAAACTTATCGCAGAAAATATGTTCGGCCGAAGCGAAACATTTATCCGTTTTGATATGTCGGAATTCGGGCAGGATCACACTGTGCAGAGGCTTATCGGCGCTCCAGCGGGGTACATCGGGTATGAAAGTGGAGGAGCACTTACCAACGCGCTTCGGGAAGAACCTCACAGTCTCATTCTCCTCGATGAAATTGAGAAGGCACACCCGAAAGTATTCGATATTTTTCTTCAAGTTCTTGATGATGGGCGGCTCACATCTGGCCAGAATGAAACCGTCGATGCTCGCCACTCTATCATTATGGCGACTTCGAATATTGCTGTGGATGAGATTCTCAAAGAATTTGAAAAGGGAAATGATGTGGGAAGCGAAGCCTTTCTCAAAGAAAAGATTATTCCAGCGCTTGCGAAGACTTTCCGCCTTGAATTTTTGAATCGTTTCGACAGTATTCTTATTTTCAATCCGCTTTCTCTCAAAGGCCTTGTCGAAGTTGCACAGCTTGAAATCAAGAAAATTGAAGCACGACTCTCCAAACATAGAGTGCAGTTCGATATTGATCCTGCGCTTCTTGAGGCGAGAATTAAGACTATGGTTGATCCACGATTCGGCGCACGTCCTGTGAAGCGATTTATTGAGGAGACATGTGAATCGCTTCTTGCTCGTTCCTTGCTTAATAAAAAGTAATATGAGAAAAAACGAAAAATTACATTCAGTGGAATTGGGGATGAGCTCGGTGGAGGCAAAAATCGATGAGAAACTCCTCGCATTTCCTTCATTTGAAAAAATGCATACACGGCAAACAGAAATGCTTTCTTCGCTTTCCGAGTATATTTCCATTCCTCTTCAGAAATCGCTTATCGAGAAGATAAGCCGGGAAGCAAAAGAATTTGCTCTTATCATCCAAAAAGAAAAAGAGCTTCAAGAAGCAAAGAAAAATCGAAAACGAGTATTGGACGAGAATTATTTTACAGAAAAAACGCTCGACCTAACTTTTTTTGAATAATATGTCATTTATCACCATCGGAGCAAATGAATATCACGGCAGACGCACTCTCATCGGGATGAATGAGAAAGATCGTCTTCGACATATGTATATGATCGGGAAGACTGGAGTTGGAAAGTCAACCGTTTTCCAAAATATGTGTCTCCAAGATATAAAAGAGGGTCATGGGGTTTGTTTTATTGATCCCCACGGAGAATCCGTTGATTGGCTTCTTTCACATATTCCGAAAGAGAGGCTTGAAGATGTTATCCTTTTTGATCCGAGTGATACGGAATTTCCTTTTGGATTAAATCTCTTGGAAGCACGGGATGATCAAGAAAAAGATTTTTTGGTGGGGGAATGCATCCAAATATTTTATAAATTATTTGACCCGGAAAAGACTGGAATCATCGGGCCTCAATTCGAGCATTGGCTTCGAAACGCTGCTTTGACTGTAATGGCGGGGCCGGAAGGGGGAAGTCTTCTTGAAATTCCAAAGCTTTTCGTGGATAAAGAATTTGAGATGAAGAAGCGGAAAGAATTGAAAGACGGAACGGTTATTGATTTCTGGACGAAACAAATGGCGAAGACTTCGGATTTTCACAAGAGTGAAATGCTCAACTATTTCCTCTCGAAATTCGGGCATTTTATGAACAATAAACTGATGCGAAATATCATTGGTCAGCGCACCAGCAGTTTCAATTTTGACGCCTTGATGAACAGCAATAAAATTCTCTTGGTGAATCTCTCAAAAGGAAAAATCGGGGATATAAATGCACATATGCTCGGTCTCATTCTCATTTCGCGTCTTCAGGGCGCGATACAAAGACGTGCAAATGAATCTGCAAATAGGCGCGTGCCGTTCTATCTTTACGTCGATGAGTTTCAAAATTTCACGACTGAGACATTCACGAGCCTCCTGAGTGAATCTCGAAAATATGCTTTGGGAATTCACATTACCAATCAGTATTTAGCGCAACTTCCGGAGACGATAAAAAAAGCTGTGCTTGGAAATATCGGCACAATGCTTGCATTTGAAGTTGGCGCTGAGGACGCGGAGATTTTGGAGAAAGAATTTGAGCCGATGACCGTCGATGATTTTCTGGGGCTTCCTCGCTTTCATTTTTATATAAAACTTATGATTGATGGAAAGACGAGCACTGCTTTCTCTGGCATCGGCCTTCCTCCTGAATCGGAAAAATATGCTTCACGTATAAAAGATAAAATTATTACCTTGAACCGTCTTGCGTATGGAATCCCACAGATTCTTGCGGAAAAAAAGATGGAGCAGGCTCTTGAGTATTAGTTGGGATAAAAATAAAAGACCACCGGGAGTGTTTCCCAGTGGTCCTTGTTGCGATATTTGCAACAAGCGTGATTTAGTTTCTGATTGCGGCAGCCTCTGTGTATCCTGCTCGTTCCAGGATTGCCACACAGCCATCCCGTTCATCGGCCAAGAGCGACAGAAGCTCCGGTGCGGAAACCGGGATATCAGCGAACTTGTCGAATGGCCCACCGCCCCACCGCTTCAAAACCATCGGCGCTCCGTCTGCGCCTACGAGTTCGCGTCGTCCCATAGTAGAGAACGGAGTGAGATCAGTATCCGGTGCTACGTTATTGAACCGGATGAGCGGTGTTTCATCGCGGAGTGCGCGGCAGTTGTGCGCCCCGACGATCATCCCCTGTTTCGGGTTAGGGATGAACACACATTCGGCTTCGTGGTGTATGTCCACTCCACCTTCTTGTGTTGCGTGGGCTTCTGCCATCAGCCCGTTGTACTCCTGCAGGGCCGTCTCGTCACCGACGATACCGATTGTGGCAAACGTCCCCGCGGAATTGCTCCACGGCTCGAGTCCGCCATAGGGCGAAGCCGTTCCATCTCCGCGATCGACGTAGATCCCGTCCTTGTAATGATTGGTGATCGGGATCCCATCTTTCAATATGCGTCGGAAGTGATTCAACTCATCTGTCCCGACGTTCCGGAAATGCGACCGATCCGCGTTCACGCCGAACGCTTTGCGGGCCTTCGGAGTAAGCATCTTGCGGAAGTCGATGCAGTTTTGTGCAGTCAGGAGATCGTTTTCCGGATGTCCGATCTCGAACATGAGGATCACGCCGCGCTCCGCCGCGTATTCCAGGATGTCGTTCCATTTGTACGCCAGAAGCGCGAGCGACCAGGCCGCGAAATACTTCGGCCACGCCGCCCATTTCGCTTGTGCCACGGCGAACGAACGCCCACCGCAGAACGCGACGAGATGTTTGAGACCCAGTGCCGCCGTCACATCGATCGCTTTCTTGACTTCCTTGACGGCCAGCTTTTCGATTTGGCGATGCTTCAACTTCCGGAACTTCGGGCTCATGAAGTGGCCGAACTTCAGCTTTCGTGACGGATCGAGACATACGCACTGTGTGGACGTATGGCCTTCGAGGCGCAGAAGCGGAAGGCCGTGTTTCTCGTACTTGCCGAGCAGATCGGCGCAGTAGCTCTTGCTTTTGCTCGCTTGAGCCATGTCGATGAGCGGCGGGCAGGTCGGGATGCTGACGGCTTCGAATCCGCAGTCGTTCTTCGCGAACTTCAGGAAATCGTCGAGCGTCTTGAATCCTCCCTGCTTGCCTAGGGTCAAAAAGACCGACTGGCACGCAAAGTGTGAGACTCTTTGCGGTCTGACTATTCTTTCCTGCGTCATACTTCGTTCCTCCTCTACCTTTCCCTTGCCTCTGACAAAATCCACAATGGTTTCGTCATAGCAGAAAAGAGCCCTAAAGCGCCTTTCTGCTATGACGAAAATGCTAAAGAACTAGGCGCACATAATAATGAAAATTATGGCTTTGGTCAAGGTTTTTCTTCCCTGTGTCTAAACAGATTTCTGTTATAATCTTTCTATGAATCCTGTAGTAGAAAATGGCATCGCTCCCCATTTGCGAGATTTGTGATTTTAGATAGAGATACATTAAAATGATTTACAATACATACTTATCAATTATTCGCTTAACTATAGAAATGGCGAGCAAATAATGCCATTTTTCACTACGGGATGAAAAAAAATGTTTCTGCTCGAAATGCACTCGAATTCCCGAAAGGGTTTTTGTGGGGAAGTGCGACGGCTTCTTATCAGGTAGAAGGAGGAATTGAAAATGTTGATTGGGCCGAAGCTGGACGAAAGAAAAAGGTTCCTATCACTGGCAAGGCTTGTGACCACTATAATTTGTACGAAAAAGATTTTGATATTGCGAAATCACTCTCCCAAAACACGCATAGATTCTCTATAGAGTGGGCTCGTATTGAACCCGAAGAAGGAAAATTTGATGATAGAGAAATCGAGCATTATCGAAAGGTGCTTCATGTACTGAAAGCTCGGGGGCTAGAGCCGTTTGTGACGCTCTGGCATTTTACTCTGCCGATTTGGTTTCGGGACAAGGGTGGATTTGAAAATAAAAAAGCGCCTGAGATTTTCGGGCGATACTGTGCGTATGTTGCAGAGAAACTCGGAAGCGAAGCGAAATTTTGGATGACCATGAACGAGCCCATGGTCTGGCTTGGGAACGGATATCTTCGCGGAGGCTGGCCACCATTCAAAAGAGACATTCTAAAATATTGGAAAGCGCTTAAAATTTTAATGAAATCTCACCGGTTTGCATACATCGAAATGAAAAAGAAAAATCCTTCGATCCAGATCGGGATTGCAAAACAGAATATGGATTTCGGCTCTGGCGGAGGATGGTGGAATGATGTGCGGGCAAATTTCTCCCGAAAATTCTGGAATCATAAATTTCTGAAGGGTATTCGGGAGTGCCAGGATTTCATCGGCGTCAATTACTATCGACACATTGCATTTGGAAAGCTTGAAAATCTGCCCCGAACTGACATGGGCTGGACTATTTATCCAGATGGACTTCGAAATGTGCTTTTAGAGCTCAAAGAATATAAAAAACCGCTCTATATAACAGAAAACGGCATTGCAGACGCGAATGACAGTCAGAGGGGGAAATTCATCAAAGATCACCTAGTTGCGGTGCACCAAGCGATACAGGGCGGGGCAGATGTCCGGGGATTTTTCTACTGGTCGCTTCTCGACAACTACGAATGGGCGGAAGGATTTACGAAACGTTTCGGCTTGGTGAAAATAAATTATGATACAATGGAGAGGACGATTCGCCCCTCAGCCCTGTTGTATAAGAAAATATGCGAGATGAATAGTATTTCCTAAACCTATGGCTTATCTCTGGATTCTTTTAGTCGTTTGTGCGGAGCTCTTGAACGCTCTCGTCGTCCTCTTCGATAAGTATTTGGTGACGAAGAAATTTCCTCATTCAGTTGTCTACGCTTTTTTTGTCGGCGCACTCTCGTCCATCGTGCTTGTTCTTATCCCCACTGGAAAGATCTTTTTTCCAAGCACGAAAATTACTATTCTCGCTCTTCTTTCCGGCGTCACCTATATCCAGGCGATCGTGTATCTGTACAAGGCTCTTCGGCGCGTCAAAGATCCTGCGGATGTGGTGCCCGTAGTCGGCGCGGCGATAGCGATCTCGACTTTTATTTTTTCTTTTTTCATTCTGAAAGAAAGTTTGCCGAGCTCATTTCTTCTTTCTTCCTTCTTCCTCATCCTCGGGACGCTTCTCACTTCGCATTTTAGTTTCAAGCCGAAGATCTTTTTTTATATTTTCGCTTCCGGCCTCGCTCTCGGGCTTTCGTCTGTGTTTGTAAAAATAGTGCTTGCCGATACCACTTTCATCAATGGGTTTTTCTGGTCGCGTATTGGCAATGTTTTCGGAGCACTCACTCTTTTCTTCTGGCCGAACAATCTCCGGCTTATAAAAGAAGGATTCAGGCAGTCGAGTTCCGGAACGAAAGCCATGGTGGTGCTCGGCAAAGTGCTTGCTGGAGTGGCTGCTGTTCTTATTCTCTACACTATCAAGCTCTCGAGTGCATCTCTCGTGAACGCTCTTGTGGGGCTTCAATATGTCTTTCTGCTTCTTTTTGGATTTTTATTTGGGAAGAGATTTTCGGAATTCGTATACAGTCCGAAGTATTCATACGAAATATTTCATAAAGTCATATCGGTGTCTTTTATTGTTGCCGGTTTTATGCTCCTTTTTATCCACTAGGCTATGAGTCCCGTAGTAGAAAATGGCATTGGAGAAGTTGAAATCATATAGATATATATGCAAAAGTCGAACCTATCAGCTTTAATTAGAAAAGAAGCATAACTGCTCCAGAGGAGCGATGCCATTTTTCACTACGGGATGAGACGTTTATTAAAATATCTCTTTTGGATTATTTTAGCTCTCGTATTGATTTTCGTATTTCTCTCTTTTCGTGCTGTGCCAGAAAAAATTACCTACGGTGTTTCTTTTAGCACGCTTCATGCGCTTGAGCTCGGCTTAGACTGGAAAGCGGTCTACGAGGCAATGCTCCAGGATCTGCAAGTAAAAAATCTGCGGTTGTCTGCGTATTGGCAGGATATCGAACCGAAAGACGGTGTTTTTGATTATTCAAATATGGATTTCCAAATGAGCGAAGCAAAACGCGCAGGAGCGTCTGTTATTTTTTCGGTTGGTCGCAGGCTTCCTGTCTGGCCGGAGTGTCATGCGCCAGAGTGGGAATGGTCTTTGGATAAAGAAACGGGGGAGAGGAAACTCTTGGAATACATTGAAAAAACCGTTAATCGTTATAAAAATTACGGCAACATTACCTATTGGCAGGTTGAGAATGAACCCTTCTTTACTATCTACGCCAAAGAATGGTGCAAGCCGTTTGACGAATCTTTTTTGAAGAAAGAGATCGAACTGGTCAAAAAACTTGATCCCGCTCATCCTGTGCTTTTGACGGATAGCGGAGAGCTCGGGACGTGGTGGGGCGCCAAACGAGATGGTGATGTCTTTGGCTCGAGTTTATACCTCTATGCCTGGAATCAGACGTTCGGGCAATTCAGATATCCAATTACCCCGGCATACTATCGGATAAGGCAAAATATTGCGGACCTTGTTTTTGGCAAGAAGAAAAATATTTTAAGCGAACTTTCCCTCGAGCCGTGGCTTTTAACGCCGATAAAAGATGCCCCAATTGACCTTCAGCTTTCACGAATGGACATCGCCAAATTTAATTCAATTATTACTTTTGCAAAAACTACGAGCTTCGGCGAGCAATATCTCTGGGGAGTAGAATGGTGGTACTACATGAAGCAAAACGGCCATCCTGAATTTTGGGATGCTGCGAAGGTGATTTTTAAATGATATGTCTATAAAACTTTTATTTGGAATAGTGGCAAGTATCTTTTCTATTGCTTGTTTTGCGCCTTATTTTCGGGATGTGTTTTTAAAAAAGACCAATCCCCATTCTTACTCCTGGCTTGTATGGAGTATCTTACAATCTGTCGGCGTACTAGCTATTTTGAGTGATCGCGGTGGTTATGGAGTATTAGGACTCGGTATAGGAGCATTTCTGTGTACTTGCATGTTTCTCCTTTCTTTGAAATATGGAACAAAAAATATAACAAAATTTGACACAATATGTCTGGTCGGTTCTCTCATTGCAATAGGTATCTGGTTGTTCGAGAAGAACGCTCTCCATTCAGTAATCTTGATCTCGATAATAGATTTTGTTGGGTTTTTGCCTACTTATAGAAAAGGATATGAAGAACCTTTCACAGAAACAATTTCAACCTATTTTATGAGCGCGCTTGCGGTTGTTTTTGATATATTTGCTCTTTCACACTATTCAATCACAACGACTCTTTATTTGGGCACTCTTCTTTTCTCGAATGGCTTTTTTGTTCTTCTGTTAGTTACAAGAAGAAAATTACTGCTATAATACACATATGAAACTCGGATATATCGGACTTGGAAAAATGGGAATGAATATGGTTTTACGCCTGCACGAGAAGAAACAGGACGTTATTGCGTATAATCGAAGTCCAGAACCTCGTCTTGAGGGCAAAAAGGCTGGTTTACGCGTAGCCGACTCGTATGAAGCGCTTCTTGCCGAACTTCCTACTCCTCGCACTGTTTGGGTCATGGTTCCGAATAACGTTGTCGATTCTGTCATTTCCGAATTTATCGGGTTTCTCGAAAAGGGCGATACGATTATTGATGGCGGAAATTCTTTTTATAAAGATTCGATGCGAAGAGCGAAAGATCTCGCTTCGAAAGAGATTCATTTTCTTGATATTGGAACATCAGGCGGGCCAAAAGGAGCCCGCGAAGGAGCTTGCCTTATGATCGGCGGGGAGGAAGAAGTATTTAAAAAACATGAAGATTTATTCAAAGATATTGCTGCACCGGAAGCCTATGCATATTTAGGAAAAGCGGGAGCAGGGCATTTTACAAAAATGGTGCATAACGGAATCGAATACGGCATGATGCAATCGCTTGCGGAAGGTTTTGCAATTCTTGAAAAATCAGAATTTGATCTCGATCTTTTGAAGGTGACTGAAATCTATAATCATCACTCTGTCATCGAATCACGTCTTGTCGGCTGGCTTTCAGATGCGTATAGAAAATTCGGGAAAAACTTGGCTGAAGTTTCCGGCACTGTCTCTCATACCGGAGAAGGTGAGTGGACGGTAAATGCAGGGAAAGAATTAGGAATTCCTGCGAAAGTGATTGAAGACTCATTCAAATTCCGAGTTGAATCTGGAACTACACCGAGCTATATTGGTAAAATTCTTTCAGCGCTCCGAAACCAATTCGGCGGGCATTCGATAGAAAACCCCAGTAGTACAGCGAAGCTGACTACGGGGCAGGTAAAAAATAATCATTAAAAACATGGACAAAGCAATTCGAGATTTTGCAAAACAGTTTGCTTGGAAGCCAAAGATAGAGGATGAGGATAAATTACAGGTGTTTGGACAGGTAGTAGTAGGGGGAATGGGAGGTTCGCATCTTTCGGCGGATCTTTTATCTGCGCTCGATGTTGAAATTCCCATAACGATTCATAGAAATTATGGATTGCCTTTTTATACTGAAGCTCAAAGAAGCGAGACTCTCTATATTGCATCTTCCTATTCTGGAAACACAGAAGAAACAATTGATTTCGCAAAGACCGCCTTCGACAAGGGTTTGAATCTTGCGGTCATAGCTGTCGGGGGAAAGCTCATCCAATTTGCTGAGAAAAATGATATTCCGAGAATTGTTTTGCCGGACACTGGAATTCAACCAAGAAGCGCTCTTGGTTTTTCTTTGCTTGCTCTCGTCACGCTTTTGGGGAATAAAAAATTGCTCAAAGAACTCAATACTCTCGCGACAAAGCTTGATCCGAAGGCTCTCGAAACAAAAGGGAAAGAGTTAGCGAAAAAACTTTCTGGGTCAGTGCCTGTTATTTATGCCTCTGACAAGAATATGTCCGTTGCTTACAACTGGAAAATAAAACTCAACGAAACGGGTAAAATACCCTCATTTTGCAACGTTTTTCCGGAATTGAATCATAATGAGATGACAGGATTTGATCGAGCGGGAAAGACGAAATCGCTCTCTGAAAAATTCGTCTTTCTCTTTTTGTCTGATGATGCTGACCATCCGCAAAACCGCAAGCGATTTAAGGTCACAAAAAAACTGTATGAAGACCGCGGAATTGTTGTATATGAATATCCGCTTTCCGGTGCGACGAGAAGCGAGAAAGTTTTCAGTTCGCTTTTACTTGCCGATTGGACCGCATATCACACGGCAATGTTGTATGGAGTAGAAGCGGAACAGGTCCCGATGGTAGAAGAATTTAAAAAGCTCATCTCATAAATATGTATATTGTATTTGATATTGGGGGAACAAAAATGCGCATTGCTGGTTCGAAGGACGGCAAAACACTTCTCGAACCTGTTGTCGTAGATACTCCGCAGGATTTTTCTAAAATGGGAGATTTGTTTCGCGGTGCGGTAGAAAAAATCTCTCAGGGAGAAAAAATCTTAGCTGTGGCTGGCGGCATGCCTGGAACTTTCGATGAAAGGCATGAACGACTCATGGTCTGCAAGCATCTCCAAGGTTGGGTTAGCAAGCCCCTCCATGAGACTATCGCCGATATCACAAAATCTTTTGTTTTTATTGAAAATGATACCGCTATGGTTGGTCTTGGTGAAGCGACGGAGGGGGCGGGGAGAGGATTTCCTATTGTAACCTACATAACCGTATCGACTGGTGTTGGGGGGTGCCGGATTGTTGAAGGAAAGATTGACAAGGCTCATTTTAATTTTGAACCTGGCTATCAAATTATTGATTACGTGAATAATAAATCTCTTGGAGAGCTGATCGACGGCGTGGCCGTACAGGAAAAATATGGCAAGCATCCAGGCGAGATTACAGATCCTAAAGTGTGGGAGGGTGTTGAAAAAATCGCGGCTGTCGGTGTTCATAATGCACTTCTCTTCTGGTCACCAGATGTCGTTGTTATCGGAGGGAGCATGGTGGTAAAGAAAGTGGGCATATCGGTGGAGAATGTCGCGAAACATGTCGGAGAGCTCCTCAAAGCTTTTCCATCTGTACCGGCTATAAAAAAAGCGGAGCTTGCCGATTCGGGGGGTCTTATCGGATCACTTGCGTATCTTCGCCAAAAGCTTACAATTTCGAAATGAAGATATATTTTGTGCGCCATGGCGAGGATGTTGCTGATAAAGCGCGGCTGTGCCAAGGCCCCAACGATCCTCTTACAGAAACTGGCAAGAAACAAGCTCAATCTGTGGGGAAACGTCTCAAGAAAATTCCGATTGATAGGATTTTTTCGAGCACCTATGTTCGCACAAAAGAAACGGCCGAAATCATAGCGAAAGTGATTGGGAAAGAGATCGAATATTCAGACCTTATCACTGAATGGAAAGTCCCATCGGAACTTATTGGAAAATCGCTCGAAGACGAGTCTTATCAAAAAATTTGGAGCCAAGTCAAAGGAAATTTGAATGAAGACTGGCATTATTCGGATGAGGAAAGTTTTTCTGATCTGAAATCCCGCGCCCGCAAAGCGATTGATCTCTTCAAAAATACGAAAGCAGAGCATCTTCTTGTCGTGACACACGCCCGGCTTCTTCGGATGTGCGTGGCTCTCGCTCTTTTAGATGAAGAATTGACTTTGCCCACTTTCTCTAAATTCGGAGCTTTTTTCGCAACAAAAAATACTGGGATCACGGTTGTCGAGTATGATCCGGGAAAAAAGGATTTGAAAACAAAAGGCTGGAAACTTCTTGTCTGGAATGATCATGCTCATCTTGACGTATGAAGGAGGATTATATTTCTATTCTTAAAAATGACGGCGTTGGAATAATTCCGACCGATACTCTTTATGGGCTTGTCGGCTCCGCCATATCTGCGAAAGCCGTCGAGAGGATCTATGAATTGCGGCAAAGAGACAAAGATAAGCCGTGCATTATACTTATTTCCTCGATTGATGACGTGGAAAAGTTCGGCGTGGTTCTTTCAGAAAAGCTGCGAGAACAAATTCTCGGATTCTGGCCTGGAAAAGTAAGCATTATTTTCGGTGTGGCTGATGAAAAATTCGCGTATCTTCATCGCGGAGGAAAGTCACTGGCTTTTCGGTTACCTCAAGACGGAAACTTACTAAAAATTTTGAAAAAAACGGGTCCTCTGGTTGCTCCAAGCGCGAATCCGCAGGACTTTCTTCCGGCTAGGACGATCGATGAAGCAAAAAAATATTTTGGCGAAAAAGCTGATTTTTACGAAGACGGGGGAGTTCTGAACGGGAGACCTTCGGCGGTAATCCGTTTCGAAGGAGAGAAAATCATTGTCATCCGAGACGGAGAGGCTTTGAGAGGCAGAAACTAGCTTCAAAGATTTTCTTTTGCTACTATATGAGCCATGGATAAAAGCCCAATTATTATCTCTGTCGGCGGTTCGATTCTTGTCCCGCATCAGATCGATGTGGATTTTATAAAGAAATTCAAGGAACTTATTGTTCGACATACTCAAAACGGCACTCGTTTTGCTGTTATTGCTGGAGGAGGAAAAACTGCTCGAAATTATCAAGAAGCAGCGCGAGCAATTTCTCCGGAAGTAAGCGCTTCTGACGCGGACTGGGTTGGAATTGGAGCGACCAAACTGAATGCTGAACTTTTGCGTGCCATATTCGCACCCCTTTCGCATCCGCATGTTGTAGATAACCCAAGCACTCCCGTTGATTTCAAAGAAGCGGTGCTTATAGGAGCGGGATACGAACCTGGTTGCAGTACCGATGAAGATGCGGTCCTTATCGCTAAAAATATCGGAGCAAATAAGCTTGTTAATCTTTCGAATATCAACTATGTGTACGATAAAGATCCGAGAAAAAATCCCAACGCAAAAATAATCGAAGATATTTCTTGGGCGGAATTTCGAAAGATTATTCCGGAAAAGTGGGAGCCGGGAATGAGCTCTCCGTTTGACCCTATCGCCGCAAAAGAAGCTGAAAATTTTGGCTTGGAAGTTGTGGTTATGAACGGCAATAATCTCATCAATCTCGACGCATATTTGAAAGGAGAACCGTTTAAAGGCACTCGAATACACTCATAAGTTTCCCTTTCTCTTTGTATTATATTGGAATATAATATGTCCAATAAAATGTCATGTGGAAATTTATAAAATTCCTTCTCTCGATTGTTCTCCTTATTCTCATCCTTGCATATTTTCTCCGCATTCCGCTTTCCTGGGCGCGCCTTAATAAGGCAGTAGATAACGTCCGCGCGCTTGTTCCCGAAAAAGTTCTGTCATTTTTAGGCCAGACAGAAAACAAGAAAACAGAAAATCCAAGCGCTTCAAAATCCGCTTCTCCGCTTAGTATTATTCCTGCGCTCCAAAACCTCTCCGAGAAAATTTTTGCTCCTTCTCCGCTTCGGGTCGCATCAAGCAAGGAGACTGGAAATCTTACGCGAAGCGGAGTTATCTCCCTTACCAATGCTGAAAGAGCGAAAGTTTCCTTATCTTTACTCAAAGAAAACGCTCTTCTTGATGCCGATGCTCAGAAAAAAATGCAGGATATGTTTGCAAAACAATATTTTGAACACGTCTCTCCGTCCGGAGTAGGACCGGGAGATCTGGCGAAAAGTGTCGGCTACGATTACATCATTGTAGGAGAGAATCTCGCGCTTGGAAATTTTAAGGATGACGCGACGCTTATTGCCGCATGGATGGCATCTCCCGGACACAAAGAGAATATTTTGCAGCCAAAATACAAAGAAATTGGGGTAGCTGTCGGGAAAGGCCTCTATGAGGGGCAGGAAACGTGGATAGCGGTGCAGAGTTTTGGTTTGCCCTCTTCGGCTTGTCCAGAGCCTTCCATTACCCTGAAAGCGGAAATTAAATCTCTGGATGCGCAGATTGCCAGCTTGGAAAAAATGCTTAAAGCAAAAAAGGCGGAAATAGATGCTGCATCTGACGATTCAACATACAACAAAAAAGTAGTCGAATACAACGCTCTCGTTACGAAGTACGACGCTCTTATCGACACAAGACAAGCTGATGCCGCAACCTATAACGAGGGAGTCAGGACTTCGAACGCTTGCAGACAAAAAGCTGCAATATAAATTTCTAGATAGTATCTTTTATACTGTAAGCGAACTGAATTCCGAGAAGGAGCATAACGCCTACAAGAAGGTAGAGGTATTGCATTGGAAAAAGAAGCAAAAAGAGCGTCGCCACGATCGGAGTAATAACGAAAGAGAGGGGACTTGCTGTCCTGAAAAAGCCGATGACATTGGAGTTTTTTCCTTTTACGTGCTTGAAAAAATATGTTTCAGTCATAATTTCTACGAGCGATGCTCCGCATCTGGTGAAAAACAGAAGTATCGTCCACGCTACCACGTTTTGACCGATAAAAGAGAGGAAAAGGGTTGAGATAGCCATAACAATGAGCCCCACGATGAGGATGCCTTTTTCGCCGAAATGATCTGAAATTTCTCCCCCGGGAATTTGGAAAAGAATGAACGGAATAAGCATGATACTAAACATCTCTCCGATCGTTCCCCATGAAAAACCGATATATTGATGCAGATAGATCGGTGTGTATATAATCATGACTGCATAGAAAAAATGCAGGAGAAAATTCGTCACATAAATATGGAATAGATTGCCGTTTCCTTTGAAATGCGAGAGAGCGTTTCCTACGTGCATGGGAGAGTAGTCGGGGTCCTTAAATCCTTTAAATTTCGACATGATGATAGGAAGGAGAAGCAAAAGAAAGATAAATGAAAGCGTATAAACGCTCGTGTAATTATTTTCTCCGATCAGATGGCCGACCACGAACGGGGAAAGGACGAAGGCCAGATTGCACATAGTGAGGAAAATTCCCCTAATTCCGCCCGTATGTGTCTCTGTTTTGATTTCTGTCTCGAGAAAAATATCCAAATTAAAAAGGAGGATGGATGCCATGCTTCCAAAGACGAGGAATGAGATGCTTGCGCTCGCTCCATTTGTAGAGAGGGACATCCCAAGCATTCCTATCATCTCAAGCACGAGGAATGAAAGCATAAGTCTCCAATTCCCGAATCGACGGAGGAGTGTCGTGATATTGAGAAGGATGGTGATGTTAATGAGAGCACTTCCAATGAAAAGAAATGCTATCGTTTGAGTTGAAAGAAACTGTTCGAGAAAACTTGAGTTTATATATAAAACAAAAGCGTAGTGGAGAGAGAGGAGAAAAGCACAGAGGTATATATAGCTAAAATATTTCTCCTTTTTCAGGTGGGCTATTACGTGTCTCATGCGCTTTATTATACTGCCAATACTCTTCGGTCTCAAAAATGTTGTCCCCACGCTAGGTGTAAACGAGGAACATCCTTACAAAGACAGTCCGCAGGGGAGTTTGCTTGGTCCGATGTGGTGTAATTTTGCCTTTGGGGCAAAACTATACCACAGTGGAAACCGTCGAGGATAAGGAAAAAAGCCCGCTGGGGCTTTTTTCTGCTGTCTTTGTAAGGATGTTCCGAGCACTATTTATCTGTTCCAAGAGTAATTTGTGTTCCTTCTGAAGAGCCAACTATCGAGAGAGAAAGATTTCGTCCGCTTTTCTCTGCCACGATAACCGTCGCTCCGTTAGCTTCTTGAGTGCCCTTAATTGTCCATCCATTTTGAGGAAGTGCGCTTGTGTAATAGCTTTTTACCGTTGCGACAGAATCAGGAGAAAGAATTACGACAGCTTTTCCTGTTTGACCGCTTTGATTTGAAGAAGCGCTGTATTGGATAGTTCCGTTTGTATAGACAGGCACATCAGTCGGCCAATCTGTCGGCAGGGAATTAGTTCCGTACGATACGCTGCCATCTTTTGTTGTGATTGTTCCAGAAGTACCATCTCCGCTTATATTTCCGTCCGTTGCTTGTTCTATCGCCTGCTTTGCGGCATTTCTTCCCAGAAATCCAAGCACTTTGCCTCCCAAGAAGAGAACAACAAGTAAGACGAGAATAATGATAATAAGATTCTTTCTAGACTTGGGCGCACTTGCTTGTGGCACATTCCCACTTGTGTTTGTATCCATGGTTTTTAAATAAATAATAAATTTCTACTCGTTTCAATTATACTCCGAGTAGTACCGGGATAACAATTGGATGTTTTGCTGTCTTTTGAAAGAGGAATTTCCCCACTTCTTCGGTCACGTTTTGCTTTACGAAGTCAAAATTGATTGGGTTCATTCCTTTTGAAGAATCTTCCACGGTTTTTTTGATGATAATGCGGGCGAGGCGAAGGAGTTCTTGCGATTCTCGCAAGTAAACGAATCCTCGGGAAATAATATCCGGAGATTTCTTCAGTTTTCCCGTTCGAGAATCAACAGTCGCAATGATGACGAACATTCCGTCTTCCGCGAGCATCTGCCGGTCTCGTAGCACTACTTCCTGCACGTCTCCGATAGCGAAACCGTCGACAAGCACAAGTCCTGAAGGCGCTTTTTCTTTCAAACGGACAAGTTTTGTGCCTTTGTCCCGGATTTCGGCGATAGTCCCATTATCTGGAACAATAATATTTTCTTTCGGCATTCCGAGATTTTCGATCATCTCTGCGTGCAAGTGAAGCATGTAGTGATGTCCGTGAACCGGCATAAAGAATTTTGGATGAATATGCTTGAACATCCACTCGAGCTCGCCTCGGTTTCCGTGTCCTGTCGAGTGAATATAGACGTCAGAGGTTCGATAGTGGATTATTTTTGCTCCTTGTCGGGTCAAATTGTCCTTGAGTTTCTGAACTGTTCTTTCGTTTCCAGGAATAATCGAGGAAGAAAGCAGAACTGTATCACCTTTTCGAAGTTTCAAATGTCTGTGAGATTTTGTAGAAATTCTCATAAGAGCGGCAAATTCTTCTCCTTGCGCACCGGTAGAAAGCACGACAATTCTATCTGCTGGGTAGTTTTCGATCTCTTCAACAGGAATAATTGTCTCTGGTTTTACGGTGAGCATTCCTGAAGCCCTTGCTACTTCAACATTTCCTTTCATACTTCGTCCCTCAATCACCACTTTTTTGCCGAATCTCTCCGCGCACAAAATAATGTGCATGATTCGCTCGAGCTGTGACGCAAATGTACCGATAATGAGGCGTCCTTTGATCGAACGGATAATTTCTTCGAGATTTTTGTGCACAAGTCTTTCTGGAGTAGAAAATCCTGGGTTTTCGATGTTGGTCGAGTCGTTTAAGAGCATCAACACATTTTCTTTGTCGAATTTTGAATACTCTTTTTGTTCTGCTTCTGTTGGCACGCCGTCTACATGGTCAAGTTTCGGATCTCCCGGGTCGACGATGACGCCGTACGGTGTTTCGACAATGATTCCCATTGAGTCAGGAATCGTGTGGGACACAGAAAAGAAGCGGATTTTGAGCTTTCCCGCCATGATTGTCTCCTCTTTTTCAACTACGCGAATATCTACCTTGGGAATATGGGGAAATTCTTCCAGTCGCTTGCGGATCATGATTGTCGTTAAAGCGCGAGAATAGAGCGGGGGATTTCCAATTCTTTCCATAAGGTAGGGAATTCCTCCGGTGTGGTCGAGGTGTCCGTGGGTGATAATAACTGCGCGCACTTTGTCTTTCCTTTCTTCAAGATACTTTGTGTTGGGCAAAATGTAGTCAATTCCAGGCGTATTTTCGTCCTTAAATTGGAAACCCATATCAATGACGACAATATCATCGCCATATTCAATTGCGATCATGTTTTTGCCGATCTCTTCCACTCCGCCGAGAGGAATCACCCGAATCGCGTCTCCAATCGGAGGAATTTTGTCGTCAGCAACTTTACCCATATGCGGTTGGGACGGCCGCATTCTGCGTCTGTGGTCGCCGTGGCGCGCTCCTCGTGATTTGCCATGGCCTCCTTGTCGGAATCCTCCTGCTTGCGGGGTATGCCGGTTTTTTTGAGCATGCTGAACTGGCGCGGATTTTTTCATTTCCGGCGGATTTTTTGTTTCTCCCGATTTGTCATCGACAAGGGCAGAAAGATAGAGTGGTTTTCCTGTCATAAATAAAATAAATTAATAAATAGAAAAATAATAATGAATAATAAAATAAGGGGGTGCTTTGTGAAAAAAGCCTTATTTCACAAAGATTTTCCAGACTTTGTCTGTGTTGATATACCACTTCGAAACCGTGAGGAATCTCTCGCTAGGAGTGGTCACTTCTCCCATAGAAAACCCGCGCACTTTTTGTGGAATGATATAGATAAAATCAGGGGCATAGAGGAATATTGCCGGGGTGTCTTTCGCCAATTCTCCTTCAAATTGCTTGTACAGATCTATTTTTTGGTTTTCATCAGAGAGGGTTCGGAGCTGTTCCAAAATTTTGTCTGCTTTCACATTAGTATAAAGAGCAATATTGAGTCCCGGATCATTTCGTTGCGAAGAATGCCAAAATGCGAAGAGGTCGAGATCTCGCCCGACAATTTCTCCGAAAAGAAGCGCGTCATATTTTCTTGGACGGATGACCTCTTGGCTCAAGTCTCCCGGTTCATACACTTTTATATCTACATGCGCTCCGATCTTTCCCCATTCTTCTTTCAAGAGCTCCGCAGTCTTTTTTAATTCAGGAGTATTTGATGTTGCCAAAGAAAAACTGAGAACTTGCATATTTTTTTTATTTTGTTTCTCGCGTATGTGAGTGTCCGGATTTATTTTCCAACCGGCACTTTCAAGGAGCGCATTTGCCTTGTCCACATCTCCTGTGTTCGTGTTTTGAGTTGATGTGGAAATTGCGTTTTGAATGGTTCCCGGGGGTATCGGTCCATCAATTGTTTTTCCAAATCCTAAGAGGACATCATTTACGATTTTATCCTTATCTGTAGCCATATTTAAGGCCATTCGCACTTCTTTTTCAGCAAAAATCGGAGCCTCATTTTGATTGAAAAATACCCCAAAAATTCTTGGCAGGGGATTTGTTTCCACAATACCGGCGAGCGATTTTAAATCACCAACTTTTTCTGGGGAGATCGTGTTTACGCTTTCAATTTCGTTCGATTTGTATGCGGAAAGAAGATCGTCTTCGTTCTGATAAAATGTAAAAATAATTTTTGAAATATATGCTTCGCCGCCGGCGTATTTTTCGAATGCAGAAAGAGTATACGAGATCGGCGTGCCAGTTTTGTCTTTTTCTATCGAATCTATTTTGTATGGTCCGGAACCGATCGGGTTCACGGTGTCGGTATTAAAAGGAAACGCTTCATCAGTGGTATCTTTCCAAATATGTTTCGGGAGAATTCCAAGCGTCGCATTTTCAAGGAAAGGAGCGTAAGCTTGTTTTAAAGTGAGCGTGATCGTGTTGTCATTTGTTTTTTCTACTTTTACTCCGTCCCAATTCGCCCGCTTCGGACTCTTGAGCGTTGAAGATTGCGCTTTTTGGATGGTAAATACCACATCATCGGAAGTTACGGGGCTTCCATCTTGGAATGTCAGATCTTTTTTGAGCGTAAAGGTGTACACAAGCCCGTCAGGAGAAATTGAATAGCTTTCTGCCAGGTCTGGGGCCAATGTTCCGTCCGGAGTTCCCTTTAAAAGCCCTGAATATATAAGGGAAACGAGGTCTCGGTCAGTATCTCCCGTTGCAAGAAGCGGGTTTATAAAACGAGGAACTCCGACCACTCCTTCTGTCAAAGTTCCGCCATAGGTAGGTATTTCGACTGAAACTCCGTTGCTTACCTGATTTAAGAGCGCTAGACCTGAAATAATAAAAACAGCGACGAAACAATACAAAAGAACTCTTTCAAAAAGAGAAAAGTTTCTGATCGCGTTTGAAATTTTTTCTTCCCGAGGAATTTTCCATTCCTTTTCAAGAAGGTAGTGTAGAAAGCGGTTCACAGTAAAATAAAGTGTTGAGTATGGGTCAAGGTGGACAAAAAGTCCAAAATAATAATTCTTTTTTCTTTCGAAAAAAGTTTATATTTGTGTTTTATCGAATGATGAGCGCTAAAAACGCAGATGCAGCAAAGAGTACGGCAATTACAATCGTAACGCGGAAAATAATTTTCTCAAAACCTCTTCGCGTGTGCTGGACAGAACTGAAACTGTCGCCTCCGAACGCGCTTCCGAGACTCGCTTCTGATTGCTGGAGCAAAATTCCTGCAATGAGGGCAAGTGAGAGAATAATTTGTATATAAGGCAGAAAACTCTGAAGAATCATCATTCAGAAAAGCATACCAAAATTGGAAAAAGAATGCAAGTTTTCGGCACATTTCCATTTTCTGTGTTTTGGTGAAAAAACCTAGAGTTATCCACATTTTTTCTCAAAAATTGAGCTATTTCTCCTGTATAATACTCTATTAATGAAGCCCCGAGTTTTATCGAAGGTTAGTTCTTCCGTAATTGCGGTCATTTTGATTGCAAAAGCTGTCTTGGACCGGCTTCCTTTTTTCTCGGAAAACAGCACCCCTCTTCAAAAAAAATCGAGCTTTCCCTTCAGTCTCGATATTAAAAATCTTGCGATTCGGGAGTTCACGGATTCCAGAACTTCCGCGTTCAACGCGTTCCCACTTTCTGGAAAAATTTCAGAAACGCTCCAGCCTTTCTCGATACAAATTTCTTCGATACTGGAAACAATGGCGTCCTCGATTTTTTCTTGGACTGCAACTCCCGCGTACGCTTCGTATCCGATTACTCCGTATGCTCCGGGAGAAACGCTCGATCCAGGATGCGCGCCGGGGACTTCGAATTGTACCGTCGAACATATTTACATCGATCCATCAACTTTGAATTACGGAATTGGAACTTCAACTCCGTTCGCGAAATTTACTGTCGTCGGACAAATTCTTGGAGAATATTTTACGGCGACTTCGACTTCTGCAACTTCAACTTTTCCAAATCTTTCGGCGACCTATTCATCGCTCGGCACAGTCGTTTCTGGAACATGGCACGGAAGTACTTTGGGCGTGGCGTACGGAGGTACTGGTACTACCACGTATGCTGTTGGCGATATTCTCTATGCAAACACGACTAGTTCTCTCGCAAAACGAAACATCGGAACTGAAGGGTACGTCCTTTCTTCGGTTTCAGGAGTGCCTGCTTGGGTTGCGACTTCTACGCTTGGCATTACGGCGGGCGGGAGTGGGACAGTGAATTCCGGATTAACCGGACAAGCAGCTTTTTATGGCGCGACCGGCACTGCAGTGTCGGGCACCTCAACTCTTTTCTTCTCTGCTGGCAAAGTCGGCATCGGTACCACCACGGCTTCGCAAATGCTTGATGTTGTTGGCAACGCAAATGTGAGTGGAGTGTATAAAATTGCTGGAAATACTGTCCTCGATGTTTTGACTGCAACAGGCAATACCTTGCTTGGTGTGGGGGCGGGGAATACAAGTATTACGGGGAATTACAATACTGCTCTAGGATACCAAGCTCTCTCCAGCAACACTACAGGCAGCTACAACAGCGCGACTGGATACAATGCACTCTTTAATAACACCAGTGGTAGCGAGAATACTGCGAACGGATACTACGCACTCCGGAACGATACCACCGGGTATGGCAATACCGCAAGCGGATTTTATGCACTCTCCTTAAATTCAACAGGGACCCTAAATACCGCAAATGGAGACAGCGCACTCTACAATAACACCACAGGTGGCAGTAATACCGCTGACGGGTATGGTGCGCTCTTTAGCAACACCACAGGAAGTTACAACGTTGCCACTGGAAACAATGCACTCTTGAGTAACACCACAGGAATCAACAACACCGCGAACGGATACTCTGCACTCTACAGCAACACTACTGGTGTACAAAATTCCGCGAGCGGGTTTGGATCCCTCTACAGCAACACTACGGGTTCCAACAATACTGCCGACGGAGAGTCTGCACTTTTCAACAACACCACTGGCTCGCGGAATACTGCTCTTGGACGCAACGTTGGAGCTACCAATATAACTGGTAGCTCCACTACTCTCATTGGATACAATGCCGACGTAGCATCTTCTGCTCTCACTAATGCCACTGCAATCGGCGCCAATGCAATTGTCGGAGCTTCGAATTCTCTTGTGCTCGGAGGCACGGGAGGAAATGCGGTCAACGTCGGCATCGGCACAACCACTCCTGGACAAGCTTTGAGCGTTATTGGCAACGGATTGTTCTCAGGAACTTTGTCGGCCTCAAATCTCTCCGGCACTAATACCGGCGACGTTACCCTTACCAACAGCATAAATGGTCTCACTATTTCAGGTCAGGCCTTGACCCTCGGACTCGCTGGAACTTCCGCGACAGGAACACTTTCCTCAACCGACTGGAATACCTTTAACAACAAACAACCCGCCGGTTCATATCTGACTGCAAACGGCGCGGTTGTCGGCGCGACTTCGCAGGCGCAAGATTTCGGTTCAAACGGTATCAAGGCGAATTCGATTGTGCCAAGTAGCGGAAGTCTCATCACACTTTCTCCAAGCAGTGGAAAACTGTTGACCATCTCTTCAGGAACTGTAGAGACATATCTCAATGTGGGAACATCAACTGGAAATAAAGGAGTATTAAGTTTATATCCCTCATCCGCTTTGTCTGGAGTTCTGCAATTTGGCCCAACTGCAAATTCAGGCGACTATCAAACATTAATCACGAATGCTGCACAAGGCGCAGCTCATATTTACACTATTCCAGACGCGGGAGCAGATGCGAATTTTGTAATGACCGAAGGTGCGCAGACGATCAACGGCGCGAAAACATTTACTGGGACTTTGACCGCGGGAAATTTTGTCGGCACATGCGCTACCGCAAGTTCAACTCTTGCGGGACTTTTGAATGTAAATGGTACCGGCACTTCAACCATTGCCAACAATCTTTGGGTCCAAGGCGCGCTTAAAGTTGGCACTGGTTCGGTACTTATCGATTCAACTTCAATTAATTTTTCAACCTCCGGTTCAATCACGACAGGAACTGGGGCACTGACACTCACACCGGTGGCGGGGCAGAATTTGAACATTGGTCTTTGCACCACGGGAGATTTTGCGGTCAACACCGATCAGCTTTATGTGGACACTTCACTAGCGCGAGTAGGTATTGGGCTTATGAACCCGTCACAAGCTCTTGATGTTGTCGGGAACGCGAACATAAGCGGGGGGTACGGTATTGGTGGCACAATACTCTTTACCTCTCCAGGATCAGGAACAGGCAATATCGCTCTCGGTGTTTGCGCTGGCGCCGCGGGTGTTTCTGGAAATTATAATTTTATCGCAGGTCAGTGTGCCGGCTCCCGCTCCGTTACCGGCTCTGACAATCTCCTTCTCGGCACTTTCGCGGGAGCAACGACGACCGGTTCTCGAAATGTCGCTCTCGGATATTATGCCGCCGCTTCGACAACTGGATCCGAAAACTTTATTGGAGGTTGGCATGCGGGGGAATTTAACACGGGTTCTTATAATACTTTTGTTGGCGGTTGTGCTGGTCAGCACAATACTGGTTTGGGTAATGTTTTTCTTGGTGACCAAGCTGGTATGTACAATAGCGGCGACATAAACAACTTTATGGGTAACGGCGCCGGTTTTAATAATGTAGGTGACTATAACGTAGCTCTCGGAACGTATGCTGGCAGTGACAACACCGGCGACCATAACTCTTTTCTCGGTGTTTCAGCAGGTGCTCAAAACACCGGATCTTGCAACTCCATCATTGGTTTCTGCGCGGGCCTAAGTAACACCGGTTCCAACAACTTTATTGGTGGTTCTTGCGCCGGATATAACAACACGGGTTCAAGCACGATTATTCTCGGAGATCACGCTGGTTTTGGCAACTCTGGAGACAACAACTTCCTTCTCGGCACTTTCGTGGGAGCAACGACGACCGGTTCTTACAATTCTGCGATCGGATATTATGCCGCCGCATCAACGACTGGCAGTGGCAATTCCATCTTCGGTCCATACGCCGGATATTTTTCGAGTGCCGCATCTTCTACGATCATCGGCGACCACGCTGGTTACAACGCCGGACAAATTGCTGAAGGAGGATCGAATGTGATTATTGGAACTTGTGCTGGGTATTATGGAGTTGCGGGAAGCTGTAACTTTATTGGTGGAGCGTGCGCGTGGGGTGATGATGAAAGCGGAACCGCAACTGGTACGGATAACATCGTGCTTGGTTCGGCCGCCGGATATTGCGGTATCACCGGAGATAAAAACTTTATCGCCGGTTATAACGCGTGGGGAGCAGATTCGACTGGTACGAATGGCCAAAGCAACATTGTCTTGGGGGATTCTGCTGGTTATAACGGCATCACGGGAAATAATAACTTTGTTGCTGGTTACAATGCTGGTTATGCCGGGGTCTACGGAAACAATAACTCGCTTCTCGGTCCTGACGCGGGAGGGAACTGGGGATCGAGCCGTATCGGAAATTACACTACGCTCATTGGCCGCCGCGCTGGTTATGGCGGAGTCTGTGGTTCTGATAACACTCTCATTGGTAGTTGTGCCGGAGCGAACTGGCGATTTGGAACTTCTGGTAATGACAATCTCATTTTGGGAACCTGCGCTGGTTATGGTGGAATTGGGGGAAATCAAAATACCATCATCGGGGATAATGCATGGGGGAATGATACGACAGGCGCGGGAACGGGAGATGACAACGTGGTGCTTGGAACACAAGCTGGACTTTGCGGAATAGCGGGAAGTTGCAACACTGTGATTGGCGTGAACGCTGGTCTCTGCGGCGTAGCGGGAGATTTTAATTTTATCGGTGGTCCGGGTGCTTGGGGGGATGATGAATCTGGTCAGAGCGGGGATCAAAACGTTGTTCTTGGCTACTCGGCAGGTCTCTGCGGTATCGCCGGGAGTCAAAACTTTATCGCTGGTTCAAGTGCGTGGGGGAACGATGTCATCGGACTCACTGGAGGATGCAATGTTGTGCTTGGTGCCGGTGCTGGCTATTCCGGAATTGCAGGAAACCAAAATTCCATTATTGGCTACCAAGCGGGATATTGCGGCGTCAGTGGTTCCGACAATATTTTCTTAGGCACACAATCCGGTTCGTGCGGGTTTGGCGGAAGTCGCAACACCTTTATCGGCTATCAAGTCGCCTCTTCCACTCAAGGCGGAGGAACCGACAACACCATTCTCGGCTCGGAAGCTGTTGCTGGTGGCAATATCAATGGTCAAAGAAATACTATTCTCGGCTATCAAGCTGCTTTCTATGGTTTGAATGCTAATGACAACACCGTGCTTGGGACGAAAGCGGGTTTTTGCGGATTGAACACTGCTGTTCAAAACAACTTTATCGCCGGGGTAGAAGCATGGGGTGCTGATACTACTGATACGTATGGTCAATACAATACCGTTATCGGCTATCAAGCGGCGAACTCTGGTCTGGGTAGAGCAACAGGAACGGGAGGAAAACAGGGAAGTTGGTACAACACTATCATCGGCGCATGCGCCGGAGCAAATTGGGGTTCAACATATGCAGGTCAAAGTAACACCATTCTCGGTTCTTGCGCTGGTTACTCTGGTCTCGCAAGCGGAGCTGACAACAACTTCATCGGCGGGACGAGCGCGTGGGGTGGTGATACCGCAGGTCTTACTGGAAGTACGAATACTGTCATCGGGAATCACGCAGGATTTTGTGGGGTGGCGGGTTCCTCTAACACGATTTTAGGAGATTACTCATGGGGAGGTTCTTGCTCTCTTTATGCCGGTACTAATAACACTGTTATCGGGACAAATGCCGGTCTCTGCGGGATTTGTGGGAGTAATAACTTCATCGGTGGAAGCTGTGCTTGGAAAAATGATACAACTGGAGCAGGAGTCGGAACCGACAACGTGGTCTTGGGAACCTGCGCGGGGTATTGCGGAGTGGCTGGTTCAAATAATGTTATTTTTGGAACAAATGCTGGTCTTTGCGGGATTACCACAAGTTCAAATGTCGTTATTGGAACAAGTGCTGGAGCGTCCGGAGTTTTTGGAAGCTCAAACTTTATCGGAGGCGTGGGAGCGGGAGGAGTTTGGAATAGTGGAAATAATGGTACCACGAACACTATTCTCGGTGCTTACGCTGGTGCGGCTGGTGTCGGTGGCAGTGGCAACTACATAGGCGGTACCTGCGCCGCAGGTAATTGGCAGGCGGGACTCCCGGGAGGCAGCAATGTTATTCTCGGAAATTTTGCTGGCTTTAACGGTCTCTACGGAAGCAGTAACTCTGTCATTGGCGATCATGCGGGCGCGGGCGGGGTGTGCGGTTCAGACAACTTTATTGGTGGCTCGTGTGCGGCTAGAAATTGGACAGGTGGATTTTGTGGTTCTAGTAACATTATCCTTGGTGACAGCGCCGGGTTTAATGGTCTCTATAATGGAGCATGCTATAACACGCTGATCGGTTATTCGGCTGGTGCTTGCTGGCAGGGCGGTTATGGTGGTGCTAACAATACTTTTCTCGGCACCTGCGCTGGCTACAAAGGTACTTGTGCTAATAATAACTTCGTTGCCGGTACTTCCGCTGGTGCTTGTTGGGGTGGCGGATTTTGTGGCAATAACAACATAGCTCTCGGAACGTGCGCCGCTTTCTGTGGTTTTTATACAGGTGCAGATTACAACACAGCCATCGGCTTTAATGCTGGTGCTAGTTGGAACGGTGGTTCTGCTGGAAATAATAACGTTATCCTCGGCACCTGCGCCGGCTATGAAGGAATAGTTGGTTCCTGCAACTTCATCGCAGGCGTTTGTGCTGGCTATGATTGGTCGGGCGGAAGGACTGGTTACTTCAACACCATTATTGGAGCTTCGGCCGGAGCGTGCGGGGTTTCTGGAGTTGCTAATGACATTATTGGTGCCGGTGCTGGAGAGCATGGAGTCTGCGGGAATGACAATACGCTTCTCGGGTTTTTTGCCGGCTGGGACTGGGTAGGCGGGAGGATGGGAGGAAACAACACTATCATTGGTCCTTCTGCGGGAGCCTGCGGACTTTGTGGTAATGGGAATAGTATTCTCGGAAATTACGCTGCTTACTATGGTGTGTCGGGAGATTTTAACTTCATCGGCGGCGCTTGTGCCGGTTATTGCGGAATTTCAGGTTATTGCAACGTCATACTCGGCCACTGCGCCGGCTATTGCGGAATCTGTGGAGACGATAACTTTATTGCCGGCACCTGTGTTGCAGGAAATTGGCAGAGCACGTATAGCGGCGATTTCAATACTATCATTGGACATTGTGCCGGCTACTGCGGAATTTTTGCGAGCGATAATATTATCCTCGGCACTTGTGCAGGATTTTGCGGAGTTTGCGGTTCTTGCAATATCATCATCGGCTCGTGTGTCGCAGCGAATTGGCAATCAGGTAGAGAGGGAACTCAAAACATTATTCTTGGAACAGGTGCAGGAATGAACGGTATCTCCGGTTCCGGCAACTTCATGGCAGGAGTAAATGCTGGAGCGGGGGGAACTTCTGGAACGAATAACGTCTTTCTTGGTTCTGTAGCAGGCAATGGCGATACTTCGGGAAGTAGTAATGTTTTCATCGGGCTGAATGCTGGCAATGCTAATACAACTGGTGGGAATAACACATTCGTCGGAGTTTCTGCGGGCATAAGCAATGTCTGCGGTTCGAGCCTTCTTCTTTTAGGCGATGGAGCAGACGTTGCAGTCGATGGTCTTATTCATTCCGCGGCAATCGGTTATAACGCTGTCGTAGGAAAGGACAACGCTATAGTTTTGGGCGGTGCTTGTACTTTTGTTGGTATCGGCACATCTACTCCGGATCATGCCCTCGACGTAAATGGAAATATAAAAATTGAAGGCGGAAGCAACGGTCTTTATTTCCCAGACGGTACTTTCATCGGTACTGCTGTTGGTGGAGGAAGCGGTATGACAGCGGCTGGCGATCTCTCCTTTGCTGCAGATGATGATTTCAGCGGTAGCGGCAAGATTACATTTGCGACAAACGGTCTCACTCCGGTTACGATTTTGAATAACGGAAAGGTTGGTATCGGCACCACTACTCCAAGTTACGATCTTGATGTGGTAGGAGATGTGAATGTCTCAGGTGGCTATTTTGTGAATGGTGTGAATTTTGGCGGAGGATTTGTAGGAGCAAACAATAATGTTCTCCTCGGATATCACGCCGGCTACAACGGTGTGTGCGGTTCGAACAACCTCTTGGGTGGCTATGAGACCGGTGGTAATTGGAACGGTGCGAATTCCGGTTCGTGCAACACTATTTTCGGTTATCGTGCCGGCTACTGTGGTATTTGTGGGACGAGCAACTTTGTTGTGGGTGACAGTGCGTGGGGGGATCAAAGGACAACTGCAAGCACTGGAAATGGAAACATAGTACTTGGCACCTGTGCCGGTTATTGCGGAATCTTTGGCCCTAGTAACTTCATTGCCGGCGTACAAACCGGTGCTTGTTGGCAGAGCGGACGCACAGGCGCATGCAACACCATCCTCGGTTATCAAGCAGGCTTCTGCGGTATCTCGGCATCCGGCAACGTCATTCTCGGTTCATATGCTGGTCTCTGCGGAGTTTGTGGAAATGTGAATACACTTATCGGTAACCAAGCTGGGGCGAACTGGGTGAGTGGGCGAACCGGTACTGACAACATAATTCTTGGCACTTGCGCTGGCTTCTGCGGAATCTCTGGAAATAATAACTTTATCGGTGGTTGTGGCGCTGGCTATTGCGGTGTGTGTGGAAGTGGCAACACGCTTCTTGGTACGAACACCGGAGCAAATTGGACTTCAGGATTTACCGGTTCTAACAATCTTCTCCTTGGAAATCAAGCTGGTTTTCGGGGAGTTTCGGGAAGTTCAAACTCACTTATCGGTTCCTGTGCGGGCTACTGTGGAGTATCAGGAAGTAACAATTCTATCATTGGTTCTTGTGCCGGCTACTGCGGAGTTTGCGGTTCGGATAATACACTTATTGGCACGAATGCCGGAGGAAATTGGCAGAGTGGAATGGGCGGGGTCTGCAACATTATTATAGGTGTCAACGCTGGCACTTGTGGGATTAGTGGTAACTCGAACACCATCCTTGGTCTTGATGCGGGCTATTGCGGAGTGGCTGGTTCCTATAACTTCATTGGCGGTACATATGCCGGAGGAAATTGGCAGTCAGGCTTCACTAGTACCGACAACATTATTCTCGGCAGTTGTGCTGGTTATTGTGGAGTTGTTGGATATGGTAACACCATCATTGGTAAAGAAGCTGGTTCAAATTGGCAGTCTGGATTTGGAGGTTCAGATGGGGTGTTAATCGGAAGGCGTGCAGGCCTTCGTGGATTCTGTGGCAGCGACCAAGTCATTATCGGCACCGATGCGGGAGCCTGCTGGCAAAGTGGAAGAGCCAGTTCTTACAATGTTCTCCTTGGGCATTGCGCTGGGTACTGTGGGATGCAAGGAGGTAGTAACTCAATTATTGGTAACAATGCTTGGGGGAACGATATTTCAGGAACGACTGGGACCGACAACGTGGTACTCGGCACCTGCGCTGGCTATTGCGGAATCAATGGGAGCAATAACTTGATCGGCGGCACCTATGCCGGAGCAAACTGGCAGAGCGGTTTTACAGGAAGTCAGAATACCATTCTCGGCTATTGTGCTGGCTATAAAGGCCTCTGCGGCTGGAACACAACCGTTATCGGCTCCTGTGCAGGAGGGAATTGGCAGAGCGGTTTTACAGGAAGTGAGAATACTATTATTGGTATCTGCGCTGGCTATTGCGGCCTCTGCGGCTGGAACACAACCGTTATCGGCTCCTATGCCGGAGCAAACTGGCAGAGCGGTTTTACGGGAGGTCAGAATACCATTCTTGGCTATTGTGCTGGCTATAAAGGCCTCTGCGGCTGGAACACAACCGTTATCGGCTCATCTGCCGGAGCAAACTGGCAGAGCGGCATGACAGGCGGAGACAATACTATTATTGGCACCTGCGCTGGCTATTGCGGTATCGATGGATACAACAACTTCATTGCCGGCACTGAGGCTGGAGCTAATTGGACGGATGGATTTAACGGAGCTTATTCCACTATCATCGGCCACTGCGCTGGTTTCTGCGGAGTCTGCGGCAATGACAACACTCTTATCGGTACGCTTGCCGGAGGCAACTGGCAGAGTGGGCGAACGGGAATCAACAACACGCTTCTTGGTTACAGTGCCGGTTACTGCGGAATTACTGGAAATTACAATGCTCTTATGGGTGGTAACGCCAGTTATTACGGAGTTACGGGGGATGATAACTCAATCATTGGTTACTGCGCCGGTTTTTGCGGAGTCTGCGGTTCAAACAATTTCATTGGTGGTACTTCTGCCGGAGGAAATTGGGAGTCTGGAAGAGGTGGTCAATACAACACTGTTCTCGGATACTGCGCTGGCTTCTGCGGAATTGCTGGTAGCAGCAACTTCATCGCGGGCACCCAAGCTGGCTTCTGTGGAAGCTCCGGAGTCGACAATATTCTGATCGGCACCTGTGCTGGCTGGTCTGGTCCTTCAGGGAATGAAAACATTTTCCTCGGCACCTGCTCTGGGTATCTCACAACGAGTGGGAGCGGCAATAATACTTTTCTTGGATATAAAGCTGGGGCGACGAATACTACTGGCGACAATAACCTCGCCTTGGGTTCCGGAGCGGATGTCGCTTCGGGTGCATTGACCAATGCAACAGCGATTGGTCACAACGCCATCGTTTCTTCGTCGTGCAGCATCGTCTTGGGTGGAACGGGCGCAGATGCTGTCAATGTCGGTATCGGTCTCACCAATCCGAGCTATCCATTGGAAGTAAATGGCAATATTAAAATTTCCGGCACCGGAAACAAACTTATTTTCCCAGACGACTCTTTCTTTAGTACGGCGGCTGGAGGCGCGGGGGTCGGCATCACATCGGCGGGCGATCTCAATTTTGAAGCTGATAATGGCGGAGCGATAAACTTCGTCACTGCTGATGGCGTCTCAACGACGACGAAATTTTACATAGCAAATAACGGAAACATCGGCATCGGTACCACTACTCCCGGTTACGCCCTTGATGTCGCGGGCGATGTTAATGTCAGCGGAACATTTTTGGTGGACGGGGTGGATGTTAGCGGGAACTTTGTAAGTGCTAACGGAAATGTAATCCTTGGAGATGGCGCTGGCCTTGCTGGAGTTCCCGCAAGCAACAATATGATCATGGGGTACCAAGCGGCGGCTGATTGGCAGAGCGGACGAACCACAGGAGATAAAAATACTATCCTCGGCTACCAAGCGGGCTATTGTGGAAACGTCGGAAGCAACAACTTCATTGCGGGGATGTGCGCCGGCTACTGTGGCGTCTACGGAGACGAAAACGTGCTCTTGGGTGCGAACGCAGGCCTCTGTGGCGTATGCGGTTCTTACAACTTTATCGGCGGATTTCAAGCTGGCGCAGATTGGACAAGTAGTCGCACCGGAGCATGCAACACTATCATCGGCTATCAAGCTGGCTTCTGTGGAATTTGCGCGGGGCAAGATGGCAACATTCTCATTGGTTCGTACGCAGGTTTCTGTGGGGTCTGCGGTCCCGGCAACACATTCATTGGTCAAGATGCCGGATCAAATTGGTCAACTTTCTGTGGTTCGTTTAATACTGCCATCGGACATCAAGCTGGACAGAATGGAATCTGCGGAATAGAAAACCTTGCCCTCGGAAATCTTGCATGGGGAGCTTCGGCTACTGGAGGTGATGGCAATTACAACACCGCCATCGGGTACAAAGCAGCTTATGCGGGTATTTGCAACACAGGTAATACTGTCATCGGCTATCAAGCTGGACTTGGAGGACTGGGCGGTTCTTACAACACTGTTATAGGAGCAAATGCCCTTTCAAATTTTCAAAACTTTACTGCAGGACATACCGATAATACGATTCTTGGAACGAATGCCGGCAATAATGGCGTGTGTACAGATAATTCCTTCATTGCCGGTACAGAGGCTGGAGCTAATTGGACAAATGGTCTCAACAGTACCTACGCCACTCTTATCGGTTACCGAGCCGGATTCAAGGGACTGTGTGGTTCGGATAACACCCTCATCGGTTCTTATGCCGGAGGCGATTGGCAGAGTGGAAGTAATGGAACGGATAATGTGGTACTCGGAACCAGCGCTGGCTTCTGCGGTATTGAAGGGGACAAAAATGCCATTCTCGGTTTCCATGCTGCTTATGGTGGCGCGTGTGGTGATAGAAATACAGTCATCGGTTATACCGCCGGACTCATTTCTTTGCAGGGTAATGACAACTTCATTGCGGGTTCCGCCGCCGGATTTGGAGGAGTCTGCGGCGACGCGAACTTCATTGCAGGCCAGAATGCTGGAGGAAGTTGGACCAGTGGCAGAGTTAGTAACAGGGCTATTATTCTCGGATCTTTCGCTGGGCAGTATGGAATTTCGGCCGATGATAACATTCTGATTGGATCGAATGCAGGGGCTCAAGGAGTCTCCGGTGCTTGCAACACTCTTCTTGGTTCTCAAGTCGGTCTCCTTGGAGTTTCAGGACAAGAAAATACTATTATTGGTTCCCAGGCCGGCTATAATGGTGTCACGGGTTCTTCCAACGCCGTCCTCGGAGTCTGTGCCGCATACTATTCTCTCACCGGTTCGTGCAATACTATTCTCGGTACTCGCGCTGGCCTTTATGGAGTGTGTGGTACGAATAACTTTATCGGAGGTGTCTGTGCGTGGGGGCAAGATACAGGAGGAGGCACTGGTAACAACAACATTGCGCTTGGAACTTTTGCTGGTCGCTATGGGGTATCTGGAAATGCTAATGCCATTATCGGAACTTTTGCTGGAGCAGGTACTGACGGAGTAGACGGAAGCGATAACTTCATCGCAGGTGAATATGCCGGAGGAAATTGGCAAAATGGCCGCACCGGTTCGTGCAACACTATTCTCGGTTACTGCGCAGGTCTTTGCGGTCTTGCAAGTGGTGCCTGTAACAACTTCATCGGGGGTACCTGCGCGTGGGGGAATGATACGGAGGGAACGGGAGTCGGCTCTAATAACGTAGTGTTTGGAACCTGCGCGGGGTATTGCGGGATAGTAGGAAATGATAATACAGTAATCGGTAGATATACTGGAGCGTTTGGTGTTTCAGGTGTTCAAAATGTTCTTCTTGGAGATAGTGTCGGTTATTGTGGAATTCAGGGAAGCTGCAACTTCATAGGGGGAACCGCTGCATGGGGAAATGATAACGCGGGAAATGGAATTGGGCAGAATAACGTTGTTTTGGGAACACAGGCGGGATATTGTGGAGTGGTCGGCTTTTGTAATTTTATCGGAGGTGTCTGTGCGTGGGGCAATGACATCACCGGAGCGGGAGATGGGACCGACAACGTGGTGCTTGGAACTTGCGCAGGCCTCTGTGGCGTGTCCGGAAACTATAACTACATTGGTGGGTTCCAGGCAGGCGCTGATGCGGTGAGCGGAAATAGTAACATCATCCTCGGAACTTGTGCGGGAAGGACAGTGAGTGGAAATACTAACGTGATCATCGGCTACGCTGCCCTTGTGGGTAGTGGGGTAAGCAATTCAGTTGTTTTGGGTAACGGCGCGCTTGCAGATCAAGACAACTCGATTATTCTTGGAGGTATTGGAGCCAGTACTTCTTTTGTTGGTATTGGAACTTCTACTCCTCCGCAAGCTCTTACTGTCGGTGACGGCACCAATCAAGCAAATGTCCAGGTTTCAAACGGCTGGCTTTGTGTAGATGACAATGGAGATTGTTCAGCCGCTACAACTGCCGGAACTATTTATGCAAACTCTACCTCAATCACTTCCACCGACCTTGCAGAAAGGTATCCAACTGAAGATGACGAACTTTCTGCTGCAGAAATTGTTTCTCTTGACCTAGACAATCCTGTCTTTGTAAAAACGGCGAGACGATCGGAGAATGCTCCGCTCCTTGGAATTGTCTCTACTAAGCCCGGAGTTGAACTTGGAGGTTTTGGCGACAATCGTTTCCCAAATGACAGGAAAGTGCCGATCGCTCTCTCTGGTCGCGTGCCTGTGAAAGTAAACCTTGAAGGAGGCGCGATTAGTATTGGAGATAGGATTTCTCTTTCATCTGTAGCGGGCGTTGGGAAGAAGGCGTCATCAAATGAAGACTCTGTTGGTCTAGCACTCGAAGCATTTTCTGGAAGTTATGATTCTTCCGACAACACCGTTCTTGTTTTCGTCGAGAATAAGCAAGGAGCGGTTTCTTCTTCATCAATCACGGCATCTGTTGCTTCGAGCGCTCTTTCACAAGTGTCAGATTCTGTCCGAGGCTCGTTTGAATCTCTCGGTATCGTTATGACCGACATGATTTCCTACGTGAAAAATCTTGCGGTCGAGAGACTCACTGCTATCGCCGGGATCTTCCAGAGTGTAGAAACAATTGATTTGAAAGCGAAAAATGCTGTCGTTGATAATCTTACTATCAAAAATTCTGCCGATGTTTCCAAAACTGGAGTGGTCATCTACGACAGAAAGACCGGAAATCCTGTTTGTGTCTTTACCGAAAATGGAGTGTTGAGAAGCGAGGATGGTGATTGTGCGGATAATGTATCTTCAGCAACTCCAACTCCTACGGTAGATGCAACACCGATTCCTAGTTCAACACCCCTGTCGGACGACGGGGCGGGAACTGGGCAGGCAACACCCACTCCAGAAGTTTCCGGAGGCGGTGATTCATCAGGAACTCCGACACCAACACCTTCTCCAGAGGTAAGCGGAGGCGAGGAAGAGACAACTCCCACTCCGACTCCAGCAGAATCACCAGCTGAATCTCCCGAAGTGACTCCAACTCCAGATGAATCGGGAGAGGTCACCGAAACTCCCGCACCAGAAGTCTCGCCAGAAGATACTCCGCCTCCTCCGCAAGAAGAGACACCTCCTCCTTCAGACTCAACTCCACCCCCGTCTGACGCGCCTGCCACTCCATAGTTTCTTGCGCAATTTCCCGTTTTCTGAAAATATAGCGGTATGAAAGATTCGGTTCTCGTAACTCTCGCTGACTCCAGTTTCCTCGACCAGGCGAAACAGCTTTTTGGAAGTGCGCATCATAAAGGCGAGTGGAAAGGTGATTTCGCACTCATCGCTTGCGATGTGCCCCACGAAAAACTTTTGTGGTTTCGAGAAAAAGGCATTTTCATCCACGCCTGTCCCTGGCCAGTTTTGAAAAAACAAGATGGTGGAGTATTCCGTCTACCCGCGCAGTTTGGAAAATTTCACCTATTCACCAACTTTTTTAGACAGTGGAAGCAAATTGTTTTTCTTGATGCGGATATTATTGTTCGAGCTTCTCTAGAAGAGCTTTCGGCAGGGGAAGGTATTTCTGCATCATATGACATGGAAAATGCTCCGCTTGAACGGCAGTTTTTTAGTCCGACATTCGATGCTTTCAAATGGGATGCGGTAACAGAAAATATGCTCAAAGATTTGAAGAAAAACTTTGATCTTTCTACTCCTTCTTTTAATTCAGGCGTGCTGTCGTTTCCATCATCCCTCGTACTTCCTGATACATTTGCCCGCATTTCCGAACTTTTCGAGTGCTATTACTTGATAGAGCGGTATTGCGACCAACCGATTTTAAATTTATTTTTCTACAAAAATTGGGATCCTTTACCAGAAAAATTCAATAGATTTATTTCTGCAACTCGAAGTGATTCCGAGAATATCGAACATGCCAAAGATGCAAGTATCGTCCATTTTGCTGGGTTAGCGAAGAAGCCGTGGGATAAGACTAGTCCGTTTTATGACGAATGGAAAGAAAATCTTGCGGAAGCCGAATCTCTTGAGATATGATTTTAACAAAGGCACCATTAATCTCTATGAAAGACTCTGTTTTAGTAACGCTTGCTGATAGTAATTTTCTCGAACATGCGAAACAGCTTTTTGGGAGCGCTCACCGCAGAGGAAGCTGGCAGGGAGATTACTGTCTTATCGCCTACGAAGTTCCAGAAAATGCTCCAGAACTTCAGTGGTTTAATGAAAAAAATATCTTTATTCACCACGTTTCCAATTTTCTTTCTATCCGAGGTAGTATCTATAGTCATCCGTCTGTGTTGGGGAAATTTTATCTTCTCACCCCTTTCTTCCGGCAATGGCAACACATCGTCTTTTTAGATGCCGACACTATGGTGCGCTCTTCGCTCCAGGAGCTGTCCAAATTAAAAGGTTTTTGGGCAACCGAAGATATGAATGCCGCTCCGCTCTCCCATCAATTTACCCATCCGTTTTTTGAGCCGAAGAAGTGGGATGGGCAAAAACAGATTTGTTTCCAAAATCTCACTAGTAAGTTTGATCTGAGACAGAGGTCATTCAATACTGGGGTCTTCACCTTTTCGAGCGACATAATCAAAGATAACTCTTTTGATATCTGTTCGGCTTTGATCTCTGATTTTGCCATTCTTAGCAAATACGGCGAACAGCCAATTTTCAATCTTTATTTTTATAGAAACTGGGGACTGCTTCCCGAAACATATAATCATTTTGTGCCCGTATCATTATCTCCTGAAAAGACGAAAGAAATTATGGAGAAAGTGGAAAGAGAAGGGTTCTCTGCAATAGATACAATGGCAAAGGAACAAAATGACATTCCAACCTATTCTCCCAAAGATTTTTCGCAAGCAGTCCTCCATTTCGCGGGATTTGCTGTAAAGCCGTGGAAAAAGGAAAGCCCGTTTTACGACGAATGGATGGAGAATCTAAAGGAGGCGGAAAACATACATATATAGTATGTTTTCCGCTCGAGACTTGCCCAGGCACCTAAATTAGGTGCCTGGGCTTGCTTTTTTCCGCAAAAGGTGTATAATACCCATTGTAAGAGTTTTCTCATAAGTTTTGGTAGCAGATGCACTTTAAGTGTTTCGGCAAACAAGCGATAGAGAAGGTCGCCTTACAACATTTTTAGAAGAATACATTTGCTACATGGTTAAGAAACTATACGTAGGTGGGATTTCCTACTCTACAAGTCAGCAAGCATTGCAAGATGCTTTCGGACAAGCAGGTGCAGTTACTTCAGCTACTATCATCATGGACAAGATGACTGGCCGATCAAAAGGATTCGGTTTCGTCGAAATGTCTGACGATGCTGGTGCAGAAGCTGCAATCAACATGTGGAATGGCAAGGAACTTGATGGACGAACCCTCACCGTAAATGAGGCTCGACCTATGGAACCTCGCGCTCCACGTGCTCCTCGAGGAAACTACTAATTAATTTTAGTAAGTTCCCAAAAGACAAAAAATCCCGCTTCGGCGGGATTTTTTGTTGAGCTTTTGATATTATTGAGCATATATGGAAAAAGATCCAAGTTGGTCGCAATCCTCATCTGCCAGAGATCCTCAAATTCCTCAAATGTTCGAGCGTGGCTGGCCAGAACAGTTACGAGAAAAAATCGGCGCTCGAGAAGAGGTCGAAAAGGAAATTAAACATTGGCAAGAGATATGTCCACCTCAGGGTCGTTATAGAGCGGTGTATCAAGGATCCACTCGTGAAGCGGTTCTCATTGCCGAAGCGATGCGCAGACAAATACATGAATCTCATGAGACAAACTTCGTGGCTCTTCCTGAAAAGCGAGATGTTTCAATAGCGACTCAATCTGCAGAAGATGCAATTCGTTTGGCGTATCTAGAATCGGCGATTGGCGATCCAAAAAATCCTATTGGGAATAACGTCGGCTATAGTACTGGTCAAGGTGAAAGTCTTTCGGAAAATACAAGAATGATTGTTAGCACGACTGGGTCTTTGCATAAGCATCTTGCCGCCGGCAGGATGGAAGGTAATTTAGTTGGTGCGGTAGTAATCGATGCGGCTGACAGTAGAAGCAAATACACCCAAGAACTCATTGATTTTATTAAACAACGGGGTGAATATGGCATGTCTCCAACTGTGTTTATTGCGCGTTCTAAAGAAGGCACGGAAAAACTCGTTCGAGCTTTGAATTGTGGTTATGATTCAGAGACCTATTACGATGGGCGTTCCTTTGGCGTTCCGAAAGAACCAAAAGAAGTTGTTTATGAAAAATCGGAAGGAAGTCATAGTATAGAGCGTTCCGTTGAAATTGTTATTGATATTGTTTCCAATGATGACGTGGAGAAGGCACCGAAAAAAACGATAATTATTTTTGTCCCATCAGATGATGTTGCTGAATCTTTGAAGGGAAAAATCGAGAAAGAAAGTGACAAGCGTAAGCTCTATAGAGGGAAATCTGTGTCCGACTATGGATTTACAAGGAAAGATATTGTCGTTTTTTCTAATAATTTACCTCTTGATGAAAAACTGGCGAGCCAGTTTGATTTGTATTTGCCGGGGAAAGAAAACAATCGTTGGCCACGGGTTGTTATTTCTTCGCTCGGAGGAGATCTTGCTGGTATTGGCCGTAAATTTGATGTAGTTATAGATACATCCACGGGTTTTTCGGGTTACGCCATAGATTCAGCCGAAGCATTACGACGTGCCAGTTTTGCTGAGTCTGAAGGAACTTGTTATCGGCTCACAACGAAAAGGGAAGAGAAAAAAACTGAAGCGAAAAGAACGGAGATTTCTTATGTCTCTCCGTCTGCGCCACAGAAAACGAGTGAAGTATCCTCTGACCCCGGCAATTCTCAGAGAAAAAGCCATTTGGCTCCGTTTCGACCGCCAATTAAAAAATATGAGAAATACTCTTTTAAAATGCGAAAGCCGACAGCTGCTCCTAAACCCGAATCATTTGCTTCGTTTCTTGACATTGAAGGTCTTGATGAAAAAAATATTAGGCAGAGCATCAATGAACCGGATTCTCCACCTTCGGAAGAAATTCCCCCAGAAGATCAAAAGGCAAAAGAAGAACGAATCATTGCTGAAAAAATTGCAAATCAACTTCGGATTGAACCATGCGTCGCCAGGGCTGTCATGGCATTTGAAAAAAGAGGGGAACTTGGAGCTGGGCTCGCCTTCGCGGCTATTACTAGGGAAAATCGTATTCTGAATGATGACCAGCATATATACGACCTCAAAAGATTCTTTGAGGGACAGGGAATTACCCAGAGTTCGGATGTAATGTATCGGATACGTATTTTAGCAGAGTATATTTCAGACCCAAAATGTTTTGCCCCAAAAAATCGTCAATGGTACGATGAGAAACCTTTTGTTAAATATGCCGTAAATAAAGCGTCATTTGATCATATGATAGCGATGCTTCAAAGGTGGATACCTGGCTTTGGGAAAGGTCTCAGCCTGGATCAAATTGCACAACAGGCGAAAAAAATAAATTCTGATGAAATAACTGCTATCTTGCTTGAAGCGATGCCTGAACGACTTGCTTTTTCCACTCGGGGTGGCGACGGTGGTGAGGAAATGCGTTTTATTCGAGACTATTCTTCTGCTCTAATGGATAAGAGATCAGCTGTGTCCGCGCAGAATTTTATTATCGCCGCTTCTTTATCTCAGACGAAAGATAGTTTGGATAGATCCTTTATCAATGTCGCACACCCTGTTTCTCTTGATACGGTGCGGAATATAATGCCGGAAAGATTTACGTCGGTGAACAATGCACCATTTCTGGATCGCGAAAGAAATAAAGTATTTCAAGATCAAGTTCTCTTTATTCTCACTTCATGGGAATCCGATGCAATGAGAGATTATAGATGGCAAGAGATCCAAAGCGAAACTATAGAGGTTACCGGAGCAGAAGCGGAAGCTGTATTCGCGAATGAAAAAAGGAGATTAGAAAAGACACAAGAAATAAAAGATGCTGTCTCAAGAAAAATCGCTTTGCCAGTGCACACACTGCAATTAATTATCGGTAAGGTAAAAACAGGTGCAGTGCATACTTCTGCCAATGATCGCCTCGAGGCACTTCAGACTCTTTTGAAGAGAGTGCAAGATGACAGGGTAACAGATTTTACAAAACTACAAATGGATATACTTGGGCATTTGGAAAAAATACCATCTGTTGCCAAGAAGGCAGCAAAGGAAACTAGTTGGCCGGATAAATGGTATGAAGAATTGCAACAAGCCGATGAGGGAATACCGAAAGCTATTGAATCTGATGAATTTTTGAAATCAGTATTGGTTGAGGAAACGATGCGAACAAAATATGAAAAAATGGTCAGGGAATTCGTCGAGGAAGATATAAAAGCGGGGAGAGGAATAAAAATTCCCGAAGCTATGGAAAAAGCTCTTGATGTTATAACAAAACCCGAATAACTTTCTTTACTGCTTTTTGTTGACTTTGGTCTTGCGAAAACTATAATTAACCCCTGCTAGAGAAGCTGGAAAAGTTCCATTTTCTCGCTATTTTATCCAATAATTTCCACATATATGGCACAAAAAAAGGCAAAAAAGGCTACAAAGAAGGATTCGAAGGGTAAAATTCAGCCTCTCGCGGACCGAGTGCTTATTCGGGAAGAGGAGGCAAAACAGACCAAAACAACCTCTGGTATTTTCATTCCAGAATCGGTTGATGCTGATAAATCTACAAAAAAGGGCGTTGTCGTTGCTATTGGAGACGGAAAATTTGAAGATGGCAAAATTATTCCAATGAAAGTGAAAATTGGCGATACCGTTGTCTATTCATGGGGAGACAAGGTTGAAATTGACGGAGAAAAATATGTGATTGTTCGAGAATCAGAAATATCAGCAATTTTGAATTAATACTATGAGTAAAAAAATTCTATTTGATGAATCAGCGCGAAAAGCATTGAAGAGCGGAGTGGATCAGGTCGCGAATGCAGTAAAGATCACTGTCGGCCCACGAGGCAAAAATGTTGTTTTTGATAAAGGGTATGGCTCACCGACAATCACGAACGACGGCGTCTCCATTGCAAAAGAAATTACGCTCAAAGACAAATTTGAGAATATGGGAGCGGAAATCGTGAAGGAAGTAGCTTCCAAGACCAATGATGTTGCCGGAGACGGAACAACCACTTCTATTATATTGACCCAAGCAATCATTACCGAAGGAATGAAGCATACTACTATGGGGGTCAATGCCATGGGAGTGAGAATGGGAATTGAAAAGGCAAAAGACGCAGTAGTGAAAGCTCTCAAAGACATTTCTAAGCCGATCAAAACAAAAGAAGAAATCAAACAAGTTGCGACTATTTCCGCTGAATCAGAAGAGATGGGAGCTATTATTGCTGACACTATAGAGAAGGTTGGGAAGGACGGAGTTGTAACGGTGGAAGAATCACAGTCTCTCGGCATCGAATCTGAAGTAGTAAAAGGACTTCAATTCGATAAGGGCTACGTTTCCCCTTACATGATCAGCAATTCTGAAAGAATGGAAGCTGAACACAAAGATGTGCCGATTCTCATCACTGATAAAAAAATCTCGACAGTAAAAGAAATTCTGCCACTTTTGGAAAAACTTGCTCAAGCAGGAAAGAAAGAGCTTGTGATAATCGCTGAAGATGTGGACGGTGAAGCACTTACGACATTTGTGCTAAATAAATTGCGAGGCGCCTTTAATATCCTTGCTGTGAAGGCTCCTGGGTATGGAGATAAGAAAAAAGAAATGCTCGAGGATATTGCTGTTACTGTTGGCGCAAAAGTTGTTACTGAAGATACTGGAGTGAAGCTTGAAAATGCTGAACTTTCCGTACTTGGGAGAGCAGATAAAGTGATTGCTAAAAAAGATACGACCACGATTGTCGGAGGAAAAGGGAAGAAAGGAGAGATTGATGCTCGCACTGCACAGCTTAAGAAACAAAAAGCGAATTCTGATTCAAAATATGATTCGGAAAAATTTGATGAACGGATCGCAAAGCTTTCTGGCGGAGTCGCTGTTATTCGAGTGGGAGCTTCAACAGAAACGGAAATGAAATATTTGAAGTTGAAAATTGAAGATGCTGTGAACGCTACAAAAGCGGCGATTGAAGAGGGAATTGTAGCTGGAGGAGGAGTGGCTTATATTCAAACCTTGAGAAAACTTTCCGCAATGCCAGCACTTCCAACAGATGAAGAGAGAATCGGATTTAGTATTGTTCTTAACGCTCTTGAATCCCCCCTTCGGCAGATTGCAATCAATGCCGGTCATGGCGATGGTTCTGTCATTATCGACAAAGTAAAAAATCCCTTTGCTGACAGCAAGGACAGAAATAAAGATGGTTCTGTTTCTGCTCTCGCGCTCGCAAAAAAAGTAAATTTCGGATTTGATGCGCTTAAGGGAGAGTATGTAGACGATATGATCAAAGCGGGAATTGTGGATCCGGTAAAAGTGACTCGAACTGCGCTTGAAAATTCTGCATCAGCTGCTGCAATTTTACTCACAACAGAAGTTGCAATTGCCGATGAACCGGAAGAAAAAAAGGAGCACGCTGGAATGGGAGGCGGAATGCCAGATATGGGAGGAATGGGGTATTAAACGAAAGTTATAAAGTTAAAGGTTGTAAAGTTATAAAGAAGTACAACACCGTCCACAGGGACGGTGTTGTGCTATGGTATAATATTCTCATTATAAACTCATCTTTTTTCTCATGAAAAAATTTTTAAGGATCTCGTTTCTCCTCCGCCTCGGCCTCGCAGCTGCTTTTTTGGCGAACTCCATAACAGCTTTCGGCTCGCCCGATGAGTTTAAAGAGCTTGTTTCAGGTTCTTTCCTTGCGGGAATTTTGCCAGTAAGCGTTGCCTCTTTCGTTGTGTTTATCGGCGTAAGTGATCTTTTGGTAGCAATACTTCTCCTTATTGGCAAAAAGGTTTCTTGGGTTGCTTTCTACGCGAGTCTTTGGATTATTGGAGTCATGTTTGTAGGCGGTATTATGTCAACTGATGCTATCGAGCATATAGCTTTTCTCTGTCTCGCGGTAGCGGTCGCTCTCCACGGAAGAGATGAATAAAAAGAAAAATGAATCAGAAAAATTTAATAGCCAGTATCATCATTTTTGTCGCTCTTCTTTTGGGAGGGTTCGGAGGATATTATCTTTCTCATCGAGGGGCGGTAAGTCCAACTCCAGAGCCAACCGGCGGTACGGATGCTGATACTATAGAAGGAAATACGCTTCCGTCCGCAAATGATGCAAAGTATCTGACCTATGAAAATAAGCAATATGGTTTCTCGCTTCTCTATCCTGCAGTGCTTGCGAGAACTTCGGGAAGCGGCGCGCTTGTGAGTTTTACTGATTCGAACAATATAGAAATCCGCATTCTTAAAATTGCAGATTCGGACGCAGATTATGAGAATACGCTCATAGCCAGCACTTATTACGACGGCAGCGGGGCCAATCCGAAATCTTTTTCTGAATTCAAGCCCGTGACGATAGGTGAAAATACTTTCTATTTCATTAAGACCGGCCTTTTCGAAGGGGTTTTAAGTCTTCACTATTATGCGGTGCGAAAGACTGGAATTTATGATTTTTCGCTAGTCTCGCGCGGAGTTGATTGGACGAATCCGAATTTCAGCGTCGAAGAAGAACAGGGGCATCTCTATTTGAAGCAGATTTTAAGCTCGATTGTGTTTGGTGGGAGCGTGTCTGCAATAACACCTCTGCCGACAAAACCAGCGCTTCTTACAGAGTATCGAAGTGACGAATCAGGATATATCGTAGAATATCCGCAAGATTTTCGAGTCGATGAAAGCGGGAAAAGTCCGGTGACAGGCGATTTTATTCAGGGAATTATTTTCCATTTTCCCACTTCGCTTACTTCTGGCACCAATCTTTCACAGGATAGTTACATAAGCATTGAGACGAAAGGGGAAGTCGCATGCACTCCGGAAGATTTTTTGGGTGATCCTCTTTTGAAACAGCTACCCGATATCAATTCTGGCAGTATTGCGTGGAAAGGAGGAATGGTGGGTGATGCAGGAGCTGGAAACATGTATGTCCAAAATGCCTACGCGACTCTGCATAATACTGTTTGTTATGGCGTGAGACTTTTTCTCCACAGTACTAACGTAGACAACTATCCTTCGGGAACGATCCGGGCATTTGATCGAAGTTTGATTGATGCTTTGTATCAGCAGATGATCGCGTCTTTCAGATGGACCCAATGAGCTCTTACACACAGTTCGCGTGAACTTTACAATTTGGAAAAGAATAGGGTAAAATGAATTACTCAAATATTCCCTATGGAGAAAAGATATACAAAAAATGAGGATATTATTGAAAAGAATAACGAAGACAAGCTTTTGTTGTTCAATATAAACGATGGCAAGATGATGGAGTTGAACAGGGTCGCGAAGTTGCTCTGGCAGAATACCGGGAAATCATTCGGATTTCGTGAATTACAAAAAATCATAGGTGAGAATTGCTACGATATTAAAAATGTAGACGATGATTTAAAGAAATTTGTCGAAGTTGCTCTTAAAAAAGAAATTATTATCTCCAATGACTGATACCAAAGAGAAAATTAAATACGAAAAACCGGAGGTCAAAGACATTTGGGAAGAGGATATTGGCGCCATGGGCATCTATCTTCTAGAAATGTAAATGTCTGCAAAGAGGGAAATTATGATGGGGGCAAGCGGAGGTCTTGGCTACAGGATCTTCAGCTTTGCGCTCGGGTTGCGCCTCAGCCGCTTATTGAAAAGAGAGTTGGTTTTCTCTTGGCTTAATAGTCCCGAGTGCGCGGCAGATTTCGAAGATCTATTTGAGCCATATGAAAACATAAAAATTGTAAATACAAGGATAGATGAGCGCAAAGTCCCCATCTTGAATTACGGCAATGTCGTCTATCCCTCAAGGAAAATACAAAATCTTTTGTACAGAACCTTTTGGAAAAAGAAAGAGCCGGAACTTATCGGCTATATACGAAAATTAAAGCCAAGGAAAGTCTTTCTCGACAAAATAAAGACATTTTCCGAATCCAATTTTGATTCCCATACGGTTAGTATTCATTTGAGAAGGACTGATCTGCCCTCTTGGATCTCCAAAAATATGCCCAGTAATATTGAGGTGATACGAATGCTCCGGGCGTACGCATCAAAAAATCGGGGGACAAAATTTTTCTTAGCTACTGATTCAAAAAAAACAGAAAAGATGTTAGTAGCGGCGCTCGGCGGACGTGTTATAACCTATCCAAAGAATGAGTGGGTAGCTAAACATGACAGCGAAAAGGATTGGGCAAGGAACATTTATCGCTCCAGAGCATCGCTCGAGGACTCTTTAGTTGAATTATATTTATTGTCTAATACAAGAAGATTTTTAAGATTCAATGTGTACTGCGGAAATTTTAATGTTCTCGCTTCTCTTTTAAATCCAAAACAAAAGATCATTACTTTAGACTATAAACGAAAAACTGCCTGAATACTTCCCGGGGATTCATTTTGATCTCTGAACGAAATTGCTTTTATCTTCTAGACGTGTGGGTAGCCGGCTTCGATGTTGTACCTTTGTAGTGCCCCCAAAGCCTTACTCTTTCCAGAAAGAAGAAAGCTATTTTGTCTTTGATGCTTACCCGAAAATTTCTTTTTACTGAACCCATGTATATGTGTGGCACAAAAAGCAGGTCTTTTAGCAATAGATAAAAAGGTTTTCCCAATGGCTTACTGTCCTTCTCTCTGCTCACCATGGTAGTGATTCCATTTCCGTAACAGACATACATTTTATAGATGGCCCGGAGAGTGCGGGGGTGATCATGTTTTACTATAGCTAGTGGAGCCAGAGCGAAACGGTAGCCTTTTCTCACTAATCTCAAAGACATTTCTGCATCTTCGGCATGCCGCAGCGCATCATTGAACCCCCCTTCTTTTTCGAGGATAGAACGTTTGAAGATAGCATTGCACGTTATCAAAATGATGACTGTTTCGCCGAAAGTGCGATGGGAGATCGTACCCGAGTGATCAATATAGCGAGATATAAGATCATTATTTTGTCTCACGACGAAGCCCCCCACTCCCGCAGATTCTGGATTTAAAGAGAGGGCTTTGACGAGCTCTTCCAGCCAATCCTTCTCAGGAATGCAATCATCATCAATGAAAGCCACATAATCAGCAGTAGCATTTTTAATGCCGACATTCCTCGCCATTGCAGGACCTTTATTTTCTTGTCGGATATAATGAAGGCGTAAATCAGACTTCTGTGATCGGATGAAGTTCTCTGTATTGTCCCGAGATCCATCGTCAACCACGATGACCTCAAAGTCCTTATGTGTTTGTGCCTGGAGTCCAGCCAGGCACCTCTCCAAACTCGCCCGGCGGTTGTATGTTGGAAGAATAACATCTACTTTCATGTTTTTGTATTACTTCTTTTCTTTATGCAATCAAGAAGCGATTTCCTCACTTCTTGTTCGTTATGACCGGCATAAAATTCAATCGGTCTAGCTTTTTTCAAGAGTTCTGAATATTTCTCGAAAACTAATTTGGAATTCTCTGCCATATTTTTATCCCAGTTATGCCACGTGGTGATCCGCACTTCTTTTTTGTAGATTCTTATTAGTTTCAAAAGGGCCTGTTCATATGATATATCTACTGCTTTGCTGGTTTCGCTGTTCCAAATATGAAGGAAGATACATATGTCTATTCCTTGATATGTCTTAGTTTCTTCAGAGCGTGATCCCATATCGAGAAATTCTTGTTTTACTTTAAATCGTTTGGCGAAATCTTTGTCCACGGCCGTCTTAAACGTGAAGGGGATCAGTGCATCTCCGTCAATAAGTATGGAATCGTCAGTGATTAATGTAGCGCCCGCACGCAGAAGCCGCATCGCGCAGGAAGACTTGCCGTTGTTTGTATCTCCGGTAAAGATGATGTTTTTATTTTTATAATGGACGGCCGAGGCATGGATATAGGCCATTCTTTTTTCTTCGGCTGATTTGATAAAGCCCCATTTGACCATGGCCCGTACTATCTCATATATCTCTTTTTGCGGTTTTGCATAGTCGACTGTTATCTCTTCGTTGTGGTAATCAACTGAAATTAAGAATTCCTTATCCTTGAGAATAAAAAGAAGATTGCCCAGAGTATACATGAATCTTCCTTTCTCATCGGCAGATGAAAATACAGCCTTCTTTGGTAATGTAAATTTGCGCCTGCCGGGACGTAAAGTGAGGAGACAGTCAAAAGAAGACCCCGGTTCCATTAACTGATAGTATTTTATTTCGTCATGAAGCCACTTGAAAAGTTTGTCTTTCTTGTGAACAATCTTGAATACGACGGAATGAACGCGATAATAGGCTTTCATAATTTACTTTGGTGCTCCAATGAATGGTAAGGGTGGGGGTGCCAAATAGCGGGAAACAAGAGTGAGAAGTAAAAAATGATTTTTTCTCCTTACGTCGCGCAAAGTTTCGTAGATGAGATAATTGAGCAGGAATATATCTAACCCTAGTTTCAAAAACAGACTGACCCTTATGTTCCGATTTTTACCCTCGACTACTCCCAGAATTTTCTCTTTTCTGCATGGGAAATTGATGATCTTGCAGGTGTCACCTCTGGTGAAATAATAATTGCCCACTCGATGGACGAGCCGATGAGCTATCTTCATTCCCAGACGATTTTCAAACACGATAACATCTCCGATTTTGGGGACGGCAAGAGTTTGCAACCACAGTTCCTCTTGCGGTGTAATGCTCGGAAACATATCATTTCCCAAAAGTATTTTTAATTTCGTCAATGACACTTCGCTATTTTAACAGAAAATCAGGGTTTCGCGATAAAGAAACCGGTATGGCAGTTTTCTGGGGGAATGATAGAATTATTCACTATTAGAGGATAATTTTCAAACTATGAAAAAAGGATGGATTATTGCAATTGTTATCGTCGTCATTATTTTGCTCTATGGTTTTGTTTCTTATAATGGCCTTGTTACTGCAAATGAGGGAATCAATAGCCAGTGGGCGAAAGTAGAGACGCAATATCAGAGGCGCTTTGAGCTCATCCCGAATCTTGTTGAATCAGTGAAGGGAATTATGAAGCAGGAGCAGGCTGTGTTTACCGCTATTGCAGACGCTCGTACTCATTATGCAGGAGCACAGACCGTGGATGACAAAGCGAAAGCAGCTGGAGAAGTAGAATCTGCTTTGGGACGGCTTCTCGTGATTACCGAAAATTATCCGGAATTAAAATCTTCCGACACTGTCCAGACGCTTATGGCGGAGCTTGAAGGTACCGAAAATCGAATTTCTGTGGAGCGAACTCGCTACAATGATTTCGTGCAGACCTACAATCTCAAAGTAAAAACATTTCCAACTTCAATTATGGCTAAAATCTTCGGCTTCAGCGAGCATGCATATTTTCAATCCGCAACTGGTGCAGAGACTGCTCCCAAGGTTTCATTCTAACGAAATCTATGTCTAGAAGGTTTCTCGGGCTTATTTCGGTCGCTCTCTTTTCTTTGGCCTTTGTCCATACAGCCTATGCTTTTACCTCGCCCGGGAATCCGACTGGATTTGTAAATGATTTTGCAAATGTGCTCGCTCCCGCCGAGAAAACAGCTCTTGAAACGAAACTGAAAGATTTTGCTATGCAAACCGGAAATGAAGTGAGTGTTGTCATAGTGCAAAATCTTGGCGGAGACGTAATCGAAAATTATGCGGTAGAACTTTTCCAAGCGTGGGGAATTGGGAATAAAGAAAAAGATAACGGCGTACTTTTTCTTGTAGCGATTGACGATAGGGCTGTAAGAATTGAAGTCGGATATGGACTTGAAGGAGATCTTCCGGACGCTACTGCAAATAGAATTATTCAGAAAATCGCTATTCCGTACTTTAAAAACGGAGATTATGTGGGCGGAATTTCAAATTCGGCGGATGCGATTATGAGCGCTTTAGGTGGCAATACCGATGTTATACCAGAAGAATCGGACGCTCAACTGGATTCAAACTTGAATTTAAATTTGAATTTTGTTTTTGTAATCGGGTTTATCGTTGTATCTTGGCTCGGTGCTATCTTGGGCAGATCTAAATCTTGGTGGTTGGGAGGAGTGATCGGGGGTGTTGCTGGAATCATTGTTATTGCATTTTTTGGTTTTCTCTATATCGGACTCATCGCTCTTTCGGCTCTTATTCCGCTCGGGCTTTTGTTTGATTTTATCGCTTCTCGCCAATTTGAAAAAAGCAAAACTACTGGAAGGAGACCGCCATGGTGGATTGGGGGAGGACGTATGGGTGGAGGAGGTTTTGGTGGAAGTGGAGGGGGATTTGGAGGTTTCGGCGGAGGCTCTTCTGGCGGAGGTGGCGCGAGCGGAAGGTGGTAGATAAATAGTTATAAAGTTGTAAAGTAGAAGGTTATAAAGTATAAGAATAAAGAATACGGAGGGGCTCGCATGGTGTTAAACTCTCATTTTATGAGAGTTTAAAGTCGGACTGTGACGACAGGAGACGAGGTCGCGAGATTTTTCAGCAGAAAAATACTTGTGACCTAGTGCAGACTGTATAGATTGTTTTTATTGCGGAGAGATGCCGGAGCGGTCGAACGGGCTACCCTGGAAAGGTAGTATATCCGAAAGGGTATCGAGGGTTCGAATCCCTCTCTCTCCGCAATGGACGTAATTTCGAATTTTTCACTCTCCGTAAATTTAAATATGAATTATAAAGGCACTATTATTGAGGAGAGTTTGGCGAAGAAAGATGTTTTCAAAGACATTAAAATTTTGAGTACAAAAGTTGAGGATGTTGTAGAAAAGCATCAAACTCCGTGGCTGAAACAATGGACTCTTCACAAGGTCGAAATCTCTGAAGATAAGGCAGAAGAAATTACAAAAAAATTAAGCACCTCTTTCGACCAAAGCCACGCAAGCTCTTGGTACGCAGATTTTAAGAATGAAAATAATCACTATATTATTTTCCCCAATAAAGTTTTTTATATAGAGAGAAAAAGTAAGGAACAATACGACGAAGCAACTCAATACGGTATTTTACTAGGAATACCAGAGTATCAGCTTGATTCTTCTTTTCGGCACCTGAAAAGGTAAGTAAGGAGGGTTCTAATTCCCCTTCTCCATAAGCTCTTTAGCAGCTTCAACCCCAATATCATCTGCGCGGGGGATTGCTCCGGTGATACGCGTGATTATTTTTTCAGCATGCCTGAAGAATTGAAACTTGGTAAAAAACGGATTTGTCCAGCCTGTTGTTATCGCATAGCTTTGAGTGAACGGCTCGATGTGGTGAATATGGTGATCTATTTGGGGAAGGAGGATATGCGTTTTCTGCAAGAATCGAATGATTGCGGGGGGATTATCCATATGCGCCCATTTGTGGATTTGGTTGGTTAAAAAAACAAAAACCGAGATAAGAAAGACGAACATGAGTATTGAGTAGGAGATTACTCCAGTGAGCGGAATGAGAAGAACAGCAATGCAGACAGGGATGACGGTCGCTGTGCCGCTGGTGCTCGCTTGGATGAAGCTATGATGAGTGATCGATTTTTCATCTACATGATGTTCGCGGAATGGACGGATGAAAAGCGGGCCGACAAGAAATGTTTTTGAAGAACCCCAAGTATCGAAGGCCCAGTGCATTACTCCCGAAAGAAAATCCGCAACGAGGAGGCTTCCCAAAAAGATTGCGACAAAGGAGAGGAAAGAGAAATATTCTCTATGGAGAAAGAATTTTCCTACTGCTAAAAGGAAAAATATGCAGATGGAAAGGAAGGCAAGAAGACGGAGAATTTGTCTCGTCCTGTCCGTTTTCATCCGTATCTCTTCGATATTCGGTTGTTGGATTTTTGCCATTATGACAATGTTTTTTGTTATTTTCTTTCTACCATATTACAATACTTCCTCATGGAAGAACATATCATACTGGTCAATGAGAAAGACGAGCCCGTGGGAGAGGAAGAGAAGCTTTCTGCACACTTGGCAGGGAAACTCCATCGCTGTTTTTCTATTTTTGTCTTTAACTCTAAAGGCGAGATGCTTCTCCAAAAGCGAGCGAAGGGTAAATACCATTCAGGAGGGCTTTGGACAAATGCTTGTTGCGGTCATCCTCGGCCGGGCGAAGAAACGGAGAAAGCTGCACATCGCCGGCTTAAAGAGGAAATGGGCTTTGATTGTTCGCTCAAGGAAGTTTTTAGTTTTACTTACAAAGCAGACCTAGATCACGGAATTCGAGAACATGAATTTGATCACGTGTTTCTGGGGCATTTCGAGGGGGAAGTGAAAATAAATCCGGAAGAAGCAGAAGATTTCAAATGGATTATACCAGACGCGCTTCGAGCGGATGTAAAGAAAAATCCTGACGCTTATACTTACTGGTTTAGAATTTGTTTCGAGAGAACGCTTTTGCGTGTTTGAGAAAGTTATGATATAATAGCGAAGCCTTTGTATCGGATAGGTGCTGTTTAGGCAACTAAATAGAGGAAAGTCCGAACACAGAGTCCCGCGCAAGCGGGGCAAGAGTAGCGGGTAACGCCCGTCCGGAGCAATCCGCGAGGTGCGAACAGAGACGCCGAGCTTCGGAAGAAGCGAGGCGCCCCGGCCTCCGCAAGGAGGGCGGGGCGAGTTCCGATGGCAACACCGGAAGTGCAACGGCTAAATCCTTACTTCTGTGCAAGGCCGTGCCCTCGCAAGAGGGAGTGCCGCTCGAGGTATGAGGCAACTCGTATCCCAGATAAATACCTATCGATTACAGAATTCGGCTTATAGGTACAAAGCATGAAAAACCCACCTTTATCGGTGGGTTTTTCTCTGTCCCCAGTTGTTACTTTTATATTTCCTTTATATAATAGAGCCATTATCAACTATTTCGTAGCGAGTATCTTACAATTATGATGCCAAATTCACCGAAAGTTTCTGCCTTTCTGGAGAAGGCGCCGGTTTTCCTTCTTCTCGGTCTCACCTTTCTTTTGCCGGTATTTTTCTTACCAGCATCTTTCTCAACATTTCCGTTCAGTAAACATGTTCTCTTAGCAGTTTGTACCCTTCTCGCTTTCATTGCTTGGGCAGTATCTTCACTGCGTCAAGGCAAAATTTCATATACAAAAGATTTCTCTCAAGCTCTTCTGGCACTTGTCCTTCTTGTGACTCTCGTATCTTCTCTCGGATTTGTAAAACAATCGCTTTTTGGCATCGGTCCCGAAATTGACACATTCGGATCTCTCGCGATCTTCTTTATTCTCTTTTTCTTGGCGACAAATGTTTTCTCTACTAAGAAAACGATTTTCAACTTCTATATCGCCCTTTTCGCTTCGTTTCTTTTGGTCGCCCTCTTCCAAGTTCTCCATCTTTTTGGCGGAGCAAGCTTTCTTTCATTCAGTATTTTTGGCGATATAACTTCGAATCTTGTCGGTAAATGGAATGATCTCGGCGTTTTTGCTGGCGCGATAACCCTTCTTTCGGTCTTCTTCCTTGAACTTCTCCCTTCCTCGACATTTTTCAAGCGGGCAGTTGTAGTTGCTCTTGCCCTTTCTCTCGTTATAGTCTTTTTAGTTAATTTTCCTATGCTCTGGGCAGTTTTGGGAATCGCTTCCGCTCTCTTTCTTTTCATCGCCGCCTATATTGATAAACAAAGCACAAAAGGATCAGGAACTGCTTTCCCCGCACCTTCTTCCGAAGATATGCCTGCTTCATTTGGAAAAATGAAGAAAATGGTGCGCTCTTCTCTCCCCTCTGTATTAGTAATCGTGCTTGCTATTCTTTGTATTTTCTTCTCTGATTCAATAGGTAGTATGCTTTCAAATCGTTTTCGTATTCAGAATCTTGAAGTACGACCCTCTCTTCAGGCAACCTATGATCTCGGAGTATCAACTCTTAAAGAAAAACCGATATTTGGTATCGGCCCGAATCGTTTCGTGAACCAGTGGCTTATGTCGAAGCCCGATACGGTGAATACGAGCGTTTTCTGGGACACTGATTTCGTTTACGGTTTTGGATTCGTACTTTCTTCTCTTGTAACGATAGGAATTATCGGCTTTCTCGCTTGGATCGCGTTCCTTGTCTTTTTTGTGAAGAGGGGAATCAAATCTCTCCGCTCTCTTCCTGAAGATCCATTCTTCCGTTACTTCATCCTTTCCTCATTTGTTGTTTCCCTTTATTTCTGGGCGTTAAATGTATTTTACGTCCCAAGCATTACAACATTTGCTTTGAGCTTCCTTTTCAGCGGTCTTTTCCTTGGTTCTCTCTCGAGTGTCGGGCTTGTTGAAAAGAAAGATCTTTCGTTCAGTAATTCTGGCAATTCCACTCTTCTGGTAAAAGTGCTCTGCGTGCTTCTTCTTGTGCTCTCGGTATTTCTCGGTTTTGTGTACGGAAAGAAATTTGTCGCTATGGCAATGTTTCAGCGGGGCGCGTACGCGTTCAACACAACGGGAAATATTGATATCGCAGAAGGGTATATCGTCCGCGCGGCGTCCATTTCGCCAGAGGATATTTACTACCGAGCTCTCGCTGATATTGGGGTTGCCCGATTGAACAGGCTTCTTGCTGTGCAAAATACAAAAGACAAGCTTTCCGATGAAGAGTATAAAAAAGCTTTTGACTCCGCACTTCAAAATACGCTTAATGCCGCTGATAAAGCTCTCCAAGCAAACTCCGGAGATTACAAAAATTGGATTTTGCGCGGAAATATTTACTCTTCCCTCATTCCTCTCAAAATTTCCGGTGCATACGAAACTGCGCGAGCCGCATACACCCAGGCAGTAGCGCTCAATCCAAAAAGTCCCTCGATTCCGCTTCTTCTTGGGCGTCTTGAGCTCGCGAACGGAAATTATGCGAATGCTCTCGATTATGTCGGTAAATCTTTGAACTTGAAGAGGAACTTTATTGATGGCTATGTATTCCGAGGCCAGGCAGAAGTCCAAAAAGGCGATATCGCATCTGCTATTCCTGATTTTGAAAATGCGGCGGTTATTGCGCAAAATAATTCCCAAATATTTTTCCAGCTCGGCGTTCTCTATTACAATGCAAAAAAGTATGATAATGCAATAGGAGTTTTGGAGCGAGCGGTCATCATTGATCCTTCGTACGCAAACGCCAGATACTTTTTGGGCCTTAGCTATGACAAGGTAGGCAGAGTAGACGATGCTATTACTCAAATCACTGAAATCCAAAAGACGAATCCTGATAATCAGGATGTGGTGACCCTTCTCAAGAATTTGAAAGCAGAAAAATCTCCCGCACCAGCTGCGAAAACCACACCATCGCCTACGCCAAAGAAATAATTTATTACAGCTCGTCCGAACTGGCCTTAAGAAAGAATGGTAAAGAATATCTTACGATTTATTCATCGCGAAATTACGGGCCTGCATCAGGCGGCATATCTTCTGGGGATTTTCGCTTTTCTCTCTCAAGTCTTGGCGCTCTTTCGTGACCGCTTGTTTGCCTATTCTTTCGGCGCGAGCCACAGTCTCGATCTCTATTACGTCTCTTTCCGTATTCCCGACTTTATTTTCGCTTCCGTTGCCTCGGTTGTTTCTATTTCTGTCATCATCCCTTTTCTTGTTGAAAGAATGCAAAGGGGGGAAGCAGAGGGGAAAAAATTTATTGATGCTGTATTTTCGGCTTTCTTCATCTTCATTGTTTCGATAAGCGTTATCGTATATGCCCTTATTCCGTATTTTATTCACATTTTTTTCCCGAGTTTCGATGGCGCCGATACTGCGAAACTCATTACGATGACCCGCATTGTGCTTCTTTCCCCGATTTTTCTCGGTATTTCCAATTTCTTCGCAAGCATCACCCAAGTCCACAAAAGATTTTTCCTTTACGCTATAAGCCCCCTTTTCTACAACATTGGCATTATTCTCGGGGTTATTTTTCTCTATCCCATGTTCGGACTTCTTGGACTTTCTTATGGTGTGGTTTTGGGTGCATTTCTCCATATGGCAATTCAGATTCCCTTTTTGATTGAGCATAAATTATTTCCAAGACTCTCACTTCGGGTTCATTTTCAATCGATCAAAGAAGTAGCGCTTCTCTCAATTCCTCGGACGCTCACGGCCTCCTCAAACGAAATTGCTGAATTTTTCCTTATCTCCCTTGCGTCATTTATGTCTGCTGGTTCGGTTTCTATTTTTAACTTCTCATTTAATCTCCAATCTGTTCCGCTCTCGATTATCGGCGTTTCCTACTCGCTTGCCGCTTTTCCCGCTCTTACCCGTTCCTTCTCAGCGGGGAACCATAGCGAGTTTCTCGACCAGATGATAACTTCCGCCAAGCATATTATTTTTTGGTCTATTCCCGTCGCCGTTTTGTTTATTGTCCTTCGCGCGCAAATCGTCCGAGTTATTTTGGGAACTGGGCGTTTTGACTGGAACGATACTCGTCTTACCGCCGCAAGCCTTGCTCTATTTGCTTTTTCCACCATTTCGCAAAGCCTCATGCTTCTTTTTGTTCGCTCATATTATGCGCGCGGGAAGACTATTAAACCCCTCATTATCAATGTTTTGAGTGCGGGCAGTGTCGTGTTATTTGGATATTTGCTTTCTCAATTTTTCCTTCAAGAATCGCTCGCGAAGCATTTTATTGAAGTTTTGCTTCGTGTCGACGGTCTATCTGGGACATCTGTCCTTGTTTTACCGCTTGCGTTCTCAATCGGAATCACCATCAACATGATCATTCACTGGATCGATTTCCAGTTTGATTTCCCGGCATTTACAAAACCCGTTTTTCAAACTCTTTTCCAAAGCCTTTCAGCTTCGGTCATTATGGGAGCGGTTTCTTATTTTTGTCTTAATATATTCAGCAATTTTTTCTCTTTGAACACCCTTTCCGGAGTTTTTCTTCAAGGATTTCTGGCGGGAATTATCGGTCTTGTAGTTTGTGTGGCCGTCTTAAAACTTCTTGGGAGTATCGAGCTTCAAGAGGTGTGGGACACGTTCCATAGAAAATTCTGGAAGACAAAAGAGATCGTGATTGAAGAGACCTCTGTTTAAAAAGCTGGAAAATTCTCGATTTTCTGCTAGTATTCACGGAATGGATCTGAAACACATACGCAATTTCTCAATTATTGCCCACATTGACCACGGGAAATCGACGCTTGCCGACCGGCTTTTGGAAATTACGGGCACCATAGAAAAGCGCAAAATGCAGGATCAGGTGCTTGATTCGATGGAGCTTGAACGCGAGCGGGGAATTACCATTAAGATGCAGCCTGTGCGGATGGAATATTCTCTCGGTGGAGAAAAGTATATTTTAAATCTCATTGATACCCCTGGGCATATTGATTTTTCGTATGAAGTTTCTCGTGCACTCAAAGCAGTTGAAGGCTCGCTTCTTCTTGTTGATTCGACACAGGGCGTTCAAGCGCAGACCTTAACTACGCTTTCCATGGCGCGTGAATCAGGGCTTACTATTATTCCTGTCATTACAAAAGTAGATTCTCCGCTCGCAAGAATTCCGGAAGTAAAAAAGGAACTGGCGACGCTTCTCGGAGTTTCAGAAGATTCAGTGATTGAAGTTTCCGGTCGAACGGGACAGGGGACAGATAATCTACTTGCAGAAATTGTAAAGAGAATTCCACCACCAAAAGAAGAATTTGCTGGGGATAACTGCCGAGCCCTTGTTTTTGATTTTCAATACGATAATCATCGAGGAGTTATCGTCTATGTCCGAGTGATGGATGGAAGTGTTTCGAAACAATCTTCTCTTATTTTCCGTGCTGCAAACGAGCGATTTATCGCACTAGAAGTAGGAATATTCAGCCCTGAAGAGGAACCTCGAGAATCGCTTTCTGCAGGGGAAATCGGCTATATAGTGACTGGAATCAAGAAGCCGGGCATCGCCTCTGTAGGAGACACTATAGCCCTCGAAAAGAGGCCTTTACCGGCTCTGCCTGGCTATTTCACTCCGAAACCAGTTGTTTGGGCGTCTATTTACCCCGAAAGCCAGGATGATTTTGACCAGCTTCGCCAGGCGCTTTCTCGGCTTCGACTTTCCGATTCTTCGTTCTCACATGAAGAGGAATCTTCGGGTTCGCTTGGGCGCGGGTTTCGATGCGGATTTTTGGGAATGCTTCACCTGGAAATTATTACGGAGAGGCTTCGACGAGAGTTCCAACTCGAACTTGTGGTGACACTTCCCTCGATTACGTACGAAGTGACGCTCAAAAATGGAAAAACAGAAATGATTTATTCGCCCTCATTTTTTCCTGATGATGGTAATGTAATAAAAGTGCGAGAGCCTTGGGTGAATCTCCGTATCATTACTCCTTCAACATATTTAGGCCCGCTTATGCAGATTCTTTTTGAACACGAAGCTGAAGTGGGGGATACCGAGACATTCGGAGAAGGCAGAAGTTCGATCGGGGTAAAAATGCCGCTTCGCGAACTCATGCGAAACTTTTTTGATGAAGTAAAAAGCGTTTCTTCCGGCTACGCTTCGCTTTCCTATGAAATTGAAGGCTACCGAGATGCGGATGTCACTCGGCTTGATATTTTAGTTGCGGATGAACCGGTGATCGCCTTCACTCGTGTTGTCTCTCACAGGCGTGTCGAAGAAGAAGCGGAAAAATCGGTTGAAAAACTCTCCTCAATTCTTCCGAGACAGATGTTTACGTTGAAAATCCAAGGTAAAGCGATGGGGAGAATTATCGCCTCGCGCACTCTTTCAGGAATGAAAAAAGATGTTACCCAGCATATGTACGGCGGAGACATTACTCGAAAGATGAAGCTTCGCGAAAAACAGAAGAAAGGAAAAAAGAAAATGAAAGCACGCGGGAGCGTGGATATTTCACACGAGGTGTTCCTGAAGATGATGAAGTGATCACTCGGAACAGTTTTTGAGAAACCCGGAAAAACCGCCAGCGGCGGTTTTTCCTTGTGCTGGGCGCCGGCTGCTTTGTGGTATAGTTTTTGCCCGAAGCAAAAATTACACCACAAAGACCATGCCAGCCCGGCGTGCGCGGGTTTCTAAAAACTATTCCTCGCTTACGTGGCAAAAAATAAAAGTGCCGGAGAAAGTTAATTCTCCGGGCACAGGCTGGCTATGTATTTTAGCCTCAATCCCAAATGTATTCGGTCCGAACCACTTCACCGGGTTTAAAAAGTCCGCTGACGGCGCAATGTACGATGATGATCTCTGGACCATCGTTGATGGGAAGGGCGATGAATTTCAGACCTTCGCAAAGACAAAGACAAAAGTGAAAAGCAACCCCAAGACGTCCAGCATAGCCAGTTGGTTCTGAGAGGCCATAGCTCCTGTGTTTATTCGACAAGAGGTGGGACTTGAGATGGTTGGAGAAACTCAGCACCACTCCTTCAAAGGGTCTGCCTTCGGTAAGTTGTTTGTCAATCCTCTCCTGGAGATCGTCAGCATATCCCGGTCTATAATTCGGAACTTCAAGAATTATAGCCTCCACTGCGTTTGATCCAACCGTTATCCTTTGTGGCATGGTACCCCCTTCGGCCTTTTGGCTCTCAAAATTCCCCTGGTTTCTGTTCACAAAACTAACCTCTTTTTAGCAAAGAAAATGTCTTTTGTCGAACTATTTAGCGGAAGAATGGCAACGAGTAGAGTGCCACCATGCTTACGATGACGAGGAGTCCTAAAACTGACCAAATGGTCATGATTACTTTTCGGTGTTTTTTGTGCAAAAGCATACGAGATAGTATATAGTATTAAGAGCTTGTTCACAATCTAAACGGGGAATCTGACATCAAAATATCTCCCTTGCCGGCCATAATCTTATAATTTTGGCTGCAAATCGCGAATTTCTCGTCAGCGTATCTCGATATGCTTCCTTAAAATTCGACGATTTTCGCACAAAATTTTAAGATTCTTGCTCGGCATTAGATTGTTC